>NZ_JBFTHX010000007.1:0-241650 GCF_056394465.1 Variovorax sp. 10N432 | reverse complement strand
GGATCACGTCGATGGTGTGCTCTGCGCAGCGAAATAAAGGAGGAGGCCGCAGGCCGGGGGACATTCGCGGAGCAGAGTACGCCGTCGGCGTGAGCCCGCCCCGATACGGCAGCGATCCGGGGCGGGTGCGGAGGGCAGTGGGTAGCCCCCTCCGCGAATGTCCCCCGGCTTCGCCTCCTCCTTTATTTCGCTGCGGGGGCTACCCACCACCCTCCGCACGAGACACGCCGTGTCCTGGGGCCGATCAACAACCGCCGTGACGGATCACGTCGATGGTGTGCTCTGCGCAGCGAAATAAAGGAGGAGGCCGCAGGCCGGGGGACATTCGCGGAGCAGAGTACGCCGTCGGCGTGAGCCCGCCCCGAAGCAACCGCCCTCGTGGCGTCAGGCCACCGACGGCTTCCGTCCCTTGCGATAGAGGATCAGCGTCGCCATCAAGCCGCAGACCGCCGCTACGCTGAGCCACCAGGCCGGCGCCGCCTTGTCGCCGGTGGTCTCGATCAGCCAGGTCGAGATCGCCGGCGTGAAGCCGCCGAAGACCGCGGTCGCCAGGCTGTAGGCGAGCGAGAAGCCGACCACCCGGACCTCGACCGGCATCACCTCGGTCAGGGCCACGACCATGGCGCCGTTGTACATGCCGAACAGGAACGAGAACCACAGCAGCACGTCGAGCATGCGGCCGAAGCTGGGCGCCGCAGCCAGCCAGTGCATCGCCGGATAAGCCGTGAAGATGGCGAGCAGCGTG
Source organism: Variovorax sp. 10N432 (assembly GCF_056394465.1). Classification (NCBI taxonomy): domain Bacteria; kingdom Pseudomonadati; phylum Pseudomonadota; class Betaproteobacteria; order Burkholderiales; family Comamonadaceae; genus Variovorax; species Variovorax sp. 10N432. Next base: position 240,905 of record NZ_JBFTHX010000007.1, on the reverse strand, counting down.
ACCGCCAGCAGCAGCGGCTTGCGGCCGATCCGGTCGGACAGGGCGCCGCCGATCGGCAGCCAGATGAAGTTGGTGACGGCCACCAGCAGGGTCACGATCAGGCTGTCGCGCGCGCTCAGGTGCAGCACGGTGCGCCCGAAGGTCGGCGTGTAGACCGTGATCAGGTAGAAGGTGGTGGTGGTCATCGCGACCAGCAGCATCCCGCACAGCACCACGCGCCAGTTGCGGGCCATCGACTGGAACACCTCGCGGGTCGTCGGGTGGTGCTTGCGGGCCTGGAAGGCCTCGGTCTCCTGGAGCGAGCGGCGCAGCACGAAGATGCACGGAATGATCATGCAGCCAACGAAGAAGGGGATCCGCCAGCCCCAATCGGCCAGCACGGTTGGCGACAGCATCTCGTTGAGCCCGAAGCCGAGCGCTGCGGCCAGCACGATCGCGACCTGCTGGCTGGCCGACTGCCACGCCGTGTAGAAGCCCTTGTGGCCAGGCGTCGCCATCTCCGACAGGTAGACCGAGACGCCACCGAGTTCGGCGCCGGCGGAGAAGCCCTGCAGCAGCCTGCCGATCAGCACCAGCACCGGCGCCACCACCCCGATGGTCGCGTAGCCCGGCACGAAGGCGATCAGCACCGTGCCGCTGGCCATGATCGCCAACGTGACGATCAGGCCCTTGCGCCGGCCGACCTCGTCGATGTAGGCGCCCAGCACGATGGCGCCCAGCGGCCGCATCAGGAAGCCGGCGCCGAACACCGCGAAGGTCAGCATCAGCGAGGCGAAATCGCTGCTGGCAGGGAAGAAGGCTTTCGAGATGTAGGTGGCATAGAAGCCGAACAGGAAGAAGTCGAACTGCTCGAGGAAATTGCCGCTCGTGACGCGCAGCACGGCGCCGAGCTTGGAACTGCTGGCCGGCGGCGCCGAAGGGGCGTTGGCGAGGGTGGCGGTGCTCATGGGATGTCTCCTGCGGGTCTGCAGCGCGGTGGCCGCACGGTCCGTCCATCGTAGGAGGCCAAGCTGTCGATCAGCCGTCGGCGCGCTCGGGGTATGTCCCGCCCCATGAGGTCAGGTCGCGCTCAGCGCCGCCGAGGTAGCGCCGGAATCTGCCCAATAAATCATAGGGTTTTTACCTATATTTCATCGGCGTCCCACGGACTATTCTTCGTCCATCGTTTCATTACTAAATCAGTGATTCATTAGTGAAACAGAGCGAGTTTTCCCCAACGCCAAGGAATCGCCTCCCATGATGATCAAGAACTCCCGCCGCCAGATGCTGTCTCTCGCGCTCTGCGCCGCCGCTGCCGGCGCCGCCGGTCCGGGCTGGGCCCAGGCGTGGCCGACCAAGCCGATCACGCTCGTCGTGGCCTATCCGGCCGGTGGCGACACCGATGCGCTGGCCCGGTTGTTCGCCGAGAAACTCTCGGCACGGGTCGGCCAGCCGGTGGTGGTGGACAACCGCCCCGGCGCGAGCGGCGTCATCGGCAGCAGCTTCGTTGCCAAGGCGCCCGCGGACGGCTACACGCTGCTGGTCGCGCCGAGCACCTTCTCGATCGCGCAGATCGTGCTCAAGACCGGCGCCGGCGCCGGCTACGACGTGGTGAACGGCTTCACGCCCATCATCCAGACCGCGATGATGCCGCTGTTCCTGGTCTCCGGGCCCGGCAGCGGCGCCAAGAACCTGAAGGACATGGTGGCCGCCGCCAAGCGCAGCCCCGACCTGTCCTATGCCAGTCCCGGCAGCGGCTCGCCGATGCACATCCTCGGCGAGATGTTCAACAAGTCGGCCGGCTTGAACATCAAGCACGTCCCGTACAAGGGCGTCGCGCCGGCGATCAACGATGTGCTCGGCGGCCACGTGCCGCTGACCGTGGTCACCTACGGCCCGATCGCGCCCTACCTGCCAAGCGGCAAGGTCACGCCGCTGGCGGTGGCCGACAAGGCCCGCTCGCCGCTCGCGCCCAACGTGCCGACGCTGGCGGAGCTGGGCTACAAGGACATCGAGGTGATGGCCTGGAACGGCATCTTCGGTCCCAAGGGGCTGTCGCCCGAGATCGTGAAGACGCTCAACGGCCACTTCAACGAGATCCTCAAGATGCCCGACGTCGCCGCCAAGATGGCGGTGTTCGGCGCGCTGCCGCTGGGCGGCACGCCCGAGACCCTGGGCAAGACCAACGCCGCCGACTTCGAGCGCTTCGGCCGCGTGATCAAGGAACTCGGCATCCAGGCCGATTAGTCATGGACCACCCCCGAAGCGCCTGCGGCGCCTCCCCCTCCAGGGGGCGATACCAGCGGCCTGGCAAAGCCAGATCCACGGTATCCCTGGCTTCGGCAGGCGCCAGTTTCATGCATCGCGGGTCCCACGATGCGCGGTGAACCCACTGACAAAGAAGATCCCATGACCCAGCCCAGCGGCACCCCCGACCAGCAGAGCCTGCAAACCCTTCTTGCGGAACTGCCCGCCAACCTGCTGGCCGGCCGCAAGGTGCTGGTCACGGGCGCGGCACGCGGCCTCGGCCTGGCCTTCGCCAAGTGCATCGCCGCCGCCGGTGGCGCCGTCGTGATGGCCGACATCCTGTCCGACCTGGTGCAGACCGAGGCCGCGGCGCTGCGGGCGGCCGGCTCCACCGCCCACGGACTGGCGGTCGACCTGTCGGACCCGGCCTCGATCGACGCCTGCGCCGAAGCGGCCGTCGCCGCGCTCGGCGGCCTCGACGGCTTGGTCAACAACGCGGCCATCACCAACTCCGGCGGCCGCGATGCGCATGCGCTCGAGATCGACATGTGGGACCGCGTGATGGCGGTCAATGTGCGCGGCACCTGGCTGATGAGCCGCGCCTGCCAGCCGGCGTTGGCCGCGAGCGGCCGCGGCGCGATCGTCAACCTGGCGTCGGACACCGCGCTGTGGGGCGCACCCAACCTGCTGGCCTATGCGTCGAGCAAGGGCGCCGTGGTCTCGATGACGCGCTCGCTGGCGCGCGAGTGGGGCGGCGAAGGCATCACGGTCAACGCCGTGGCACCCGGCCTGACCCTGGTCGAGGCGACCGAATACGTGCCGATGGCACGCCACCAGAAATACCTCGAAGGCCGCGCGATCCCGCGCGAGCAGCAGGCCGCCGACGTCTGCGGCGCGATGCTCTTTGCCCTCTCGGGCCTGTCGCGCTTCGTGACCGGCCAGCTGCTCGCCGTCAACGGCGGCTTCGTGATGCACTGATTTTTTCGACCAAGGAGTAAACCCGATGAGCGATTTGTCCGAACAACAGAAGATCGACGGCGCCGCCGACACCCTGGCGCAGCCCGAAGGCAGCAGCCTCCAGCAATGGATGGAAACGCGCATCGCGCGCTATGCCACCCGCAAGTACGACTGGGACGCGCTCAAGTTCCAGGCCGACCTCGATCCCAAGTTCCGCCGCGCGCAGATGCGCTACGTGGGCACCGGCGGCACGGGCGTCGCCAAGGACGTGAACACCGTGCCCGCCGAGAACTTCACCTTCTCGACCATGGTGATCCCGGCCGGCCACGAAGGCCCGCCGCACCTGCACACCGACGTCGAAGAAGTGTTCTTTCTGATCCGCGGCAAGCTCAAGGTCGTCATCGAGAAGGACGGCGAGCGCTTCGAGACCATCATGACCGACCGCGACCTGATCTCGGTGCCGCCGGGCGTCTACCGCGAAGAAATCAACATCGGCGACGAAGACGCGCTGATGTGCGTGATGCTCGGCGCCAAGAAGCCGGTGACGCCGACCTACCCGGCGGACCATCCGCTGGCCAAGATCAAGCGCTGATCCCCGGCATCGAGCACCAGCCCATGAGCGCCGCCATGAACCCCGCCGCGACCCTGCCGCCCTCCGAAGTGGCGCGCCTCGAAGCGCGCTTCCCCGCGCGCGCCGTGACGCTGCGCGGCGGCGGCGTGATGTCGGTGCGCGAATGCGGCAGCGGACCGGCGCTGGTCTGCCTCCATGGCATCGGGTCGGGCGCCGCGTCCTGGCTCGACACGGCCTTGCTGCTGGCGCCGCAGGCGCGCGTGCTGGCCTGGGATGCCCCCGGCTACGGCGCGTCGACGCCGCTCGCGCCCGCGCAGCCCACGGCCGCCGACTATGCCGAGCGGCTGGGCGCGATGCTCGACGCCCTCGACATCGACCGCTGCACGCTGGTCGGCCATTCGCTCGGCGCGCTGACCGCGGCGTCGGCGGCGCGGCCGGGCTCGGCGCTGGCTGAGCGGATCGCCCGGCTGGTGCTGATCAGCCCGGCCGCCGGCTACGGCGCGCCCGAACGTGCCGAAGAGCGCCGCCGCGTCCACGCCCAGCGCATCGAGGCCTTGTCCGGGGCCGGCATCGCCGGCATGGCGGCACGCGCCGACACCCGGCTGCTGTCTGCGGGCGCCGGCGAACAGGCACGGCAATGGGTGCGCTGGAACATGTCGCGCCTGAACGACGGAGGCTATCGGCAGGCGATCGAACTGCTGTGCGGCGGCGATCTGCTGGCCGACCTGCCGCCGGCCATGCCGGTTCGGGTGGCGTGCGGCGCGCTCGACGTCGTCACGCCGCCGGCCGGTTGCGCCGAGGCGGCTCGCAAGTGCGGCGTCCCGCTCGAAACGATCGCCGACGCCGGGCATGCCAGCTACGTCGAGCGGCCGGAAGCCGTGGCGGCGCTGCTGCGCGACGTTCTTGCCGCCTGACCGATCCCCAATTCAACGAAGAGAGACCATGGCAACCAACGACATCGAATCGATCGAAGAGGGCGCGGACCGCTACAACGTGCCGGCGCTCGAGCGCGGCCTGCGCCTGCTGTGCGAGTTCAGCCGCGAGCACCGTTCGCTGTCGGCGCCCGAACTCGCGCGCCGCTTCGACCTGCCGCGCTCGACCGTGTTCCGGCTCCTGACCACGCTCGAGAACATGGGCTTCCTCGAGCGCGCCGAAGGCGGCCGCGACTACCGCCTCGGCCTCGCTGTGCTGCGGCTCGGCTTCGAGTACCTGGCCTCGCTCGAACTGACCCAGCTCGGCACACCGCTGCTGCAGCGCCTGTGCGACGAGCTGCGCACGCCCTGCAACCTGGTGGTGCGCGACGCCCGCTCGATCGTCTATGTCGCCAAGGTCGCGCCGCCCACGCCCTTCGCCAGCTCGGTGACGGTGGGCACGCGGCTGCCGGCGCACGCCACCGTGCTGGGCCGCATCCTGCTCGAGGACCTGACTCTGGTGCAGCTGCGCGCGCTCTACCCGGAAGACAAGCTCGAGGCTTTCTCGCCGCGCACCCCGGTCACGGTCGACCAGCTGTTCGACATGGTCCAGGCCGACCGCCAGCGCGGCTACGTGCTGGGCGAGGGCTTCTTCGAATCCAACATCTCGACCATCGCCGCACCGGTGCGCGACCACAGCGGCCACATCGTGGCGGCGCTGGGCGCGACCATCACCTCGGGCCATATCGACGAAAGCCGCATGGACGAGATGGTGCAGCGCGTGCGCCAGACCGCCGACGAAATCTCCGGCCTGCTGAACTACGCGCCGGCCGCCAAGGGCCAGGTGATCCCGCTGCGCGGCGGCGACCTCGCAGCCTGAGTTGCGCACCATGACGACACCCCAGCTTTCACCCAACCTCTTCGCTGCCGACGCGCTGGCCGGCCGCGTGGCCGTGGTCACGGGCGGTTCTTCCGGCATCGGCCTGGCGACCGTCGAACTGCTGCTCGACAGCGGCGCCGCCGTGGCGCTGTGCGGCCGCGATGCCGAGCGCCTCGACCGCGCGGTGGCCGGCCTGCGCGCGACGCGCCCCGAGGCGCGCCTCTTCGCCCGCACCTGCGACGTGCTCGACGCGGCATCGGTGCAGCGTTTCGCCGCCGACAGCGAAGCCGCGCTGGGCCCGGCCTCGATGCTGGTCAACAACGCGGGGCAGGGCCGCGTCTCCACCTTCGCCGACACCGACGACAAGGCCTGGAGCGATGAGCTGCACCTGAAGTTCTTCTCGGTCATCCATCCGACCCGTGCCTTCCTGCCGCAGCTGGTGGCGCAGCGCGCCGCCCTGGGCGATGCCGCGATCGTCTGCGCCAACTCGCTGCTGGCGCGCCAGCCCGAGCCGCACATGGTCGCGACCTCGGCCGCGCGGGCCGGCCTGCTGAGCCTGGTGCGTTCGATGGCGACCGAGTTCGCGCCGCAGGGCGTGCGTGTCAACGGCATCCTGATCGGCCTGGTCGAGTCGGGCCAGTGGCGCCGGCGCTTCGAGGCCCGCGCGCAGACCGAACTCGACTGGGACGCCTGGAGCGGCCAGCTCGCCCGCGACAAGCACATCCCGCTGGGCCGCCTGGGGCTTCCGATCGAAGCCGCGCGCGCCATCCTCTTTCTCGCTTCACCGCTCGCGTCCTATACGACGGGCAGCCACATCGACATTTCCGGAGGCCATTCCCGCCATGCATAACCCCAACCCCACCGTCACGGCCGGCGCAGTCGTCGCCGCCTTCCTCGAGCAATGCGGCGTCAAGGCGGCATTCGGCGTCATCTCGATCCACAACATGCCGATCCTCGATGCCTTCGCGCAGCGGGGCGCGATCCGCTTCATCTCGGCCCGCGGCGAGGCCGGCGCGGGCAACATGGCCGACGCCTATGCACGCTCCACGGCCAGCCTGGGCGTGTGCATCACCAGCACCGGCCCGGCCGCCGGCAACATCGCCGGCAGCATGGTCGAGGCACTGACCGCCGGCGCTCCCGTGCTGCACATCACGGGCCAGATCGAGACCCCCTACATCGACAAGGGGATGTCGTACATCCACGAGGCGCCCGACCAGCTCACGATGCTCAAGGCGATCTCCAAGGCGGCCTTCCGCGTGCGCAGCGTCGACAACCTGCTGGGCACCCTGAAGCGCGCGGTGCAGGTCGCGCTGACCGCGCCCACCGGCCCGGTCAGCGTCGAGATCCCGATCGACATCCAGTCCGCGCTGGTCGCGATGCCGGCCGACCTGTCGCCGCTGCCGATCGAGGCCGCCGTGCCGTCGAAGGCCGGCCTCGACGCGCTGGCCGCGGACCTCGCCAAGGCCAGGCGTCCGCTGCTGTGGGTCGGCGGCGGTGCCCGCCACGCCCGCGCGGCCATCCAGCGCCTGCAGAAGCTCGGCTTCGGCGTGGTCACCACCACGCAGGGCCGCGGCACGGTGCCCGAGGACGATGCCGGCTCGCTCGGCGCCTACAACATCCAGAAGCCGGTCGAGGCCCTCTACCAGACCTGCGATGCGATGCTGGTGGTCGGCTCGCGCCTGCGCGGCAACGAGACGCTGAAGTACGAGCTGAAGCTGCCGCGCCCGCTCTACCGCATCGACGCCGATGCGGCCGCCGAAGGGCGCTGCTACGCCACCGATGCCTTTGTCTGCGGCGATTCCGCGCTGGCGCTCGAAGGCCTGGCCGACCGCCTCGAAGCGGCCAGGTACAAGGCCGACCCCCAGTTGCTGGTCGACCTGCGCACCGCCCACGACCAGGCGGTCGCGACCTTGCGCGACGGCCTCGGCCCGTATGCCGAGCTGGTGCGCCGGATCCAGTCGGTGGCCGGACGCAACTTCAACTGGGTGCGCGACGTGACCGTCTCCAACAGCACCTGGGGCAATCGCGAACTGCGCATCTTCGAACCCAGCGCCGGCGTGCACGCCACGGGCGGCGGCATCGGCCAGGGGATGCCGATGGCGATCGGCGCGGCGATCGGCGCGGCGGTGACCGGTTCGGGCCGCCGGACCTTCTGCCTGGCCGGCGACGGCGGCTTCATCCTGAACCTCGGCGAACTGGCCTGCATGGTGCAGGAGAAGGCGCCCATGGTGATCGTGCTCATGAACGACAAGAGCTACGGCGTCATCAAGAACATCCAGGACGCGCAGTACGGCGGCCGCCAGTGCTACGCCGAACTGCACACGCCCGACTACGACCTGCTGTGCAAGTCGATCGCGCTGCCGCACGCCCGCGTGCAGAAGCTGGACGACCTGCCGGCGCGGCTCGACCAGGCCCTGGCCGGCGACGGTCCCTTCCTGCTCGAGATCGACATGCTGTCCATCGGCGGCTTCAAGAGCACCTTCGCCGGTCCGCCGACCAACACGATCACGCAGATTCCTGCGCTCGGCACGGCCAAGTGAGCGGAGCCCTTCGCATGTCCACCCCCACGCGCATTGCGCTCATCGGCTGCGGTGCCATCGGCAGCGCGATGCTCGAGCTGCTCCAGGCCGATGCGGCACTGGAGATCCAGGCGATCGTCGTGCCGGCCGATGCCTTCGCAGCGGCCCAGGCCACGGCAGAGCGGCTCGCACCCGGCGCGCAGGTCGTGTCTTGCGTTCCGCCCGAAGGCATCGACCTGGTGGTCGAGGCCGCGGGCCATGCGGCGATCGAGGCCCACGTGCTGCCGGCCCTGCAGCGCGGCACGCCCTGCGTCGTCGCCTCGGTGGGCGCGCTCTCGGCCCCGGGCCTCGCCGAGAAGCTCGAAGCCGCCGCGCTCGCCGGCGGCACCCAGGTGCAGTTGATCGCCGGTGCGATCGGCGCCATCGACGCGCTGGCCGCGGCCCGCGTCGGCGGGCTCGACGAAGTCCGCTACATCGGCCGCAAGCCGCCGCAGGCCTGGAAGGGCACACCGGCCGAGCAGGGCCGCGATCTCGCATCGCTGGCGCGCGAGACCGTGATCTTCGAAGGCAGCGCGCGCGAAGCGGCCACGCTGTACCCCAAGAACGCCAACGTGGCGGCCACCGTGTCTCTCGCCGGCCTGGGCCTGGACCGCACGCTGGTGCTGCTGATCGCCGATCCGGCGGTGGCCGACAACGTCCACGTGGTCGAGGCCCGGGGCGCCTTCGGCAGCTTCGAACTCACGATGCGCAACAAGCCGCTGGCCGCCAACCCCAAGACCTCCGCGCTGACGGTCTACAGCGCCGTGCGGGCGCTGCGCAACCGCGTCGCGGCGCTGGCGATCTGAACCGAGGAACCCCGATGATTTCTTCCGAACTCCTTCCCCTCAATGTCGCGGGCGAGTGGCGCCTGGGCGGCGGCGACGTCTACGAGAGCCTGTACCCGGCCACCGGCGAGCCGATCGCGCGCCTCCGGGCTGCCAGCCTGGCCGACGTCGACGAGGCCATCGAACGCGCGCACCACGCCTTCCTCACCAGCGGCTGGGCCCAGATGCTGCCGCACCAGCGCGCGAGCGTGCTGCACCGCGTGGCGCAGCTGATCCGCGAGCAGTCCGAAGCCCTGGCCCAGAAGCAGCGTCTCGACAACGGCAAGCCGATCAGCGAGACCCGCAACCTGGTGGCCAGCGCCGCCGGCACCTTCCAGTTCTTCGCGGCCGCGCTCGAGACCCTCGAAGACACGATCACGCCCTCGCGCGGCCCCTTCGTGACGATGAGCGTGCACGAGCCGATGGGCGTTGTCGCGGCGATCACGCCGTGGAACTCGCCGATCGCGAGCGAAGCGCAAAAGCTGGCGCCGGCGCTGGCCGCGGGCAATGCGGTGGTGGTCAAGCCGGCCGAGGTCACGCCGCTGATGGCGCTCGAACTGGCGCGCATCTGCGAAGAGGCCGGCGTGCCCAAGGGCATCGTCAGCGTGCTTCCGGGCAAGGGCTCGTTGATCGGCGACGCCATCACGAAGCATCCGCTGGTCAAGCGCGTGTCCTTCACGGGCGGCACCACCACGGGCAAGCACATCGCCCACATCGCGGCCGACAAGATGATGCCGGTGTCGCTCGAACTCGGCGGCAAGTCGCCGACCATGGTGCTCGAAGACGCCGACCTCGACCACGCGGTCGCCGGCGTGCTCTACGGCATCTTCAGCTCCTCGGGCGAATCGTGCATCGCGGGCTCGCGCCTGTTCGTCGCCCGTTCGATCTACGACGAATTCCTGACCCGGCTGGCCGAAGGCGCCAACGCGCTGCGCGTCGGCGACCCGGCGGCCGAGAACACCCAGATGGGCCCGCTGATCACGGCGAAGCACCGCGAGGGCATCGAGCGCTACGTCGAGCTCGGCGTGTCCGAAGGCGGCCGCATCCGCACCGGCGGCGTGCGCCCCCACGGCAACGGCCTCGACCGCGGCTACTTCTACACGCCGACGATCCTCGAAGGCCTGACCAACAACGCCCGCATCAGCCAGGAGGAGATCTTCGGCCCGGTGCTGGTCGCGATGCCTTTCGACGACGAGGAACAACTGATCCAGCAGGCCAACGACAGCGTCTACGCGCTGGCAGCCGGCGTCTGGAGCCGCGACTTCAAGCGCGCCTGGCGCCTCGGCCGCGCGGTGCAGGCCGGCACGGTCTGGGTCAACACCTACAAGCAGTTCTCGGTCTCGACCCCGTTCGGCGGCTGGCGCGACAGCGGCCTGGGCCGCGAGAAGGGCCGCGAGGGCATCTTCCAGTACATGGAGCAGAAGAGCATGTACTGGGGCACCAACGAGCAGCCGCTGCCGTGGGCCAACTGAAAGGACAACGATCATGAGCGTACTGGGCATCGACCAGATCACCTATGCGGCCGACGACCTCGCGGTCTGCCGCACCTTCTTCCAGGATTGGGGCCTCGTGCTCAAGTCCGAGGCCACCGACCAGCTCGTCTTCGAATGCCTCAACGGCTGCAAGGTGGTGGTCGCGGCGTTGGACAAGCCGGGCCTGCCGGCCGGCATGGAAGAGGGCCCGACCCTGCGTGAAGTGGTGTGGGGCGTCGAGAGCGACGCCGACCTCGCGCGCTATGCCGCGGCGATCGCCAGGGACCCGGGCTTCGTCGACGGCGAGGCCGATGGTGCCCGCCGCATCGGCTGCATCGACCCGAACGGCCTGGCCGTGCGGCTGCAGGTCAGCCGCAAGCATGCGGTCGAGGTCGACTGCGGCGCGATGAACACCTGGAACGCCAAGCCGCGCATCAACCAGGCCGCGCCAGTGTATGACCACGCGACGCCGATCGAGGTCGGCCACGTCGTGTTCTTCGTCAGCGACGTCAAGGCCACCAGCGCCTTCTACAGCGACCGTTTCGGCTTCGTCGCGTCCGACAGCTACCCGAACCGCGGCGCCTTCATGCGCTGCGCGCCCGAGGGTGGCCACCACGACCTGTTCCTGCTGCAGCTGCCTTCGGGCAAGCGCGGACTGAACCACGTGGCCTTCACCGTGCGCGACATCCACGAGGTGTTCGGCGGCGGGCTGCATTTCTCGCGCAAGGGGTGGGAGACGCAGCTCGGCCCGGGCCGCCATCCAGTGTCCTCGGCCTACTTCTGGTACTTCAAGAACCCGGCCGGCGGCCTGATCGAGTACTACGCCGACGAAGACCAGCTGACCGCCGAGTGGCAGCCGCGCGAGTTCGAACCGGGTCCGACGGTGTTCGCCGAATGGGCGGTCGACGGCGGCCTCGACGGCCACACGCGCCGCCAGAAAAATGCCGAAGGACCGAAGGGCGCCTTCCTGACCGAAAAGAAATGATCGAAATGCCAATGACACGACGCATCCCCCTGTCCCGACTGCTCGGCGTCGCCGTGCTGGCGCTGGCGGCCACCACCGCCGTGCAGGCGCAGAGCGAGGCCCAGAAGCAGCTGGCGGGCGACCGCTTCACGATCGTCTCGCCGTTCCCGCCCGGCGGGCCGGTCGACACGCTGGCGCGGGTGCTTTCCGACGGCCTCGCCAAGCGCTACGGCCAGCCGGCCGTGGTCGAGAACCTCGCGGGCGCGGCCGGCAACATCGGCATCGACAAGGTCAAGCGCGCCAAGGGCGACGGCCACACGCTGCTGGTGGTGCCGGCCGGCAACCTGACGATCAACCCGACCCTGATGCCGAACTTCCCGTTCGACATCCAGAAGGACTTCGTGCCGGTCACCATGCTGGCGACCGCGCCCAACGTGCTGGTCGCGACGCCGGGCTCGGGCTTCAAGAACGCGAAGGAAGTCGTGGCCCAGGCCAAGGCCAAGCCCGGCACCCTGTCCTATGCATCGCCCGGCGTCGGCAGCGGCCTGCACCTGGCGGGCGAGCTGTTCAAGCAGCAGGCGGCGGTCGACCTGCTGCACGTGCCCTACAAGGGCACGGCGCCGGCGCTCAACGATGTGCTCGGCGGTGTGGTGCCGCTGATGTTCAGCAACCTGCCGGCGACGCTGCCCTTCATCAAGAGCGGCAAGCTGGTCGCGCTCGGCGTCACCGAAGCCAAGCGCAGTCCGGTCGCGCCCGAGATCCCGACCTTGGCGGAGCAGGGCATCCAGGGCGTCAACGTGACCTCCTGGTACGGCCTGCTTGCACCGGCCGGAACCTCGCCGGCCGTTGCCGCGCAACTCGCCAAGGACGCCGCCGAGATCCTCGCCGCGCCGGCCGTGCGCGAGCGCCTGATGGCGCAGGGCATGACCGATGCCTCGATGAAGCCGGCCGAGTTCGCCGCCGCGATCCGCGACGAAACCGCCGTGTGGGCCAAGATCATCAAGGCCCGCAACATCGTCGCCGAATAACAAGAACCCGAGGAGACACCCATGCAATGCAATGAATCCACCATCGGCATCGTCGGTGCCGGCATCGGCGGGCTGGTGGCCGGCATCGCGCTGCAGCGCGCCGGCCACGACGTGGTCGTGTTCGAGCAGGCGAAGCAGTTCGCCCGCGTCGGCGCCGACATCAACCTGACGCCCAATGCGGTGCGCGCCCTCGACGGCCTCGGCGTCGGCGAGGCAGCCCGCACGACCGCCGCCCGGCCCAGCCATCGCATCAGCCGCACCTACGACAGCGGCGAGGAAACCTCGCGCCTCGAGATGGCCGACTCGGCCGAAGCGAAGTACGGCGCGCCGCAGCTCACGATCCACCGCGCCGACCTGCTGGCCGCGCTGGCCGACATGTTCCCGGCTGAACGCGTGGCGCTCGGCAAGCGGGCGCAGTCGATCACGCCGGACGCCGAAGGCGTCGACCTGCGCTTCGAGGACGGCAGCAGCGCGCGCGTCGGCCTGCTGATTGGCGCCGATGGCATCCACTCGGCGGTGCGCACCGCGATGTTCGGCGCCGAGAGCCCGCGCTTCACGGGCATCGTGGCCTACCGCGCGGTGGTCCCGGCCGAGCGCGTCGCCAGCGTGCCGAACCTCGGCGCCTTCACCAAGTGGTGGGGGCCGAACCCGCAGAGCCAGATCGTCACCTTTCCGCTGAACCGCGGGCGCGACATCTTCATCTTCGCCACCACGCCGCAGGACACCTGGCATCTCGAATCGTGGACCGCGCCCGGCAGCGTCGACGAACTGCGCGAGCAGTACGTGGCCTACCACCCCGACGCCCGCGCGCTGCTCGATGCCTGCGACACGGTGCTCAAGACGGCGCTGTACGAGCGCGATCCGATGCCCGCCTGGGCCCAGGGCCGGATGGCGCTGCTGGGCGACGCCGCCCACCCGATGCTGCCCTTCATGGCGCAGGGCGCCGGCATGGCGATCGAGGATGCCGTGGTGCTGGCCCGCCATCTCGAGGGCGTGCCGATGAGCGACGCGGCGGCCGCGCTGAAATGCTATGAGCAGGCTCGCATCGAGCGCGCCAGCCAGGTGCAGCTCGGATCGCGTGGCAACAACTGGCTGCGCGAAGGCGGCAACGCCGACTGGGTCTACGGCTACGACGCCTGGGCGGTGCCCGTGGCGCTCGCGGCGTAGGCAGAGGCCTCCCACGGCCACCCCCCGACAACCTCTTTTTTTCCGATGGAGCGACCCATGACCGACCGTTATCTCGATCCCCACCAGGCGCGTCAGCGCACCCCTACCACCTACGAGGACCTGCTCGGCGACGCCATCGAGCGCGCCTTCGCAGCCGGCGTGCACGACCTCGCCGGGCTGGTCGAACGGCTCAACGACAGCGGTCTCGCGAGCCCCAGCGGCAAGGCCTGGACCGAGGCCATCTACCGCGAAGAGATGGCGACCCTCGGCGCCTGAGCCCCGGGCCGCCGATTTTTTCCCACAAGAGGAACCCCACCATGACCCCCTCCCGCGAAGACCCCGTCGACCAGTTGCTCGAGATCGGCCTGAAGGATCTCTGGTATCCGATCTGCCCCACCGGCTTCATCAAGGAATCGCCCGTGTCGCTGCGCCGCCTGGGCCGCAAGTTCGCCCTCTGGCGCGACCACGGCGGCAAGCTGCACGCGCTCGAAGACCGCTGCCCGCACCGCGGCGCGCCGCTGTCGCAGGGCGTGATCCTCGGCGACCGGCTTTCATGTCCGTACCATGGCGTCGAGGTCCGCTGCGACGGCGTCGCCGTGCGCGTGCCCGGCAGCCCCGGCTGCAAGCTCGAAGGCTCGCAGGCTACGCGCTTCTTCCACGTCGAGGAGCGCGCCGGTGCGGTCTGGCTCTACAACTCGAAGGAGTCGGTCGAGACGCCGCCGCCGCTGGTGCTGCCCGAGCAGTTGACCGACGACGAGCAGTACTCGAGCTTCCTCTGCTATGCCGAGTGGAAGGGCGACTACCGCTACGTGCTCGACAACGTCATGGACCCGATGCACGGCACCTTCCTGCACAAGCAGTCGCATTCGATGGCCGAGGGCGATTCGACCGCCAAGTTCGGAATCCGCGCGACCGACACCGGCTTCGTGTTCGAGAAGGAAGGCCAGCGCAACGTCAACTTCGACTGGACCGAGTGGGCCGACACCGGCATGCACTGGATGCGCCTGGAGATCCCCTACCCGAAGACCGGCGGCCCCGGCGGCAACTTCATCATCGTCGGCAGCTACACGCCGATCTCGCCGACGCTCTCGTGCGCCTTCCACTGGCGCGTGCGCAAGCTGGCCAAGGGCTGGGAGCGCGACACCTGGCGCTTCCTCTACAAGAACCGCCTCGAGGCGCGCCACTGGCACGTGCTCGAACAGGACCGCGTCCTGATCGAGAACATGGAGCCCGACGCCAACCAGCACGAACAGCTCTACCAGCACGACCTCGGCATCGTGCGCCTGCGCCGCCACCTGCGCGGCCTGGCCCAGCAGCAGCTCGAAGGCGCGAGCGCCTGATCAACGCGCGGGCCGCGTCACCGAGGCGCGCGGCCCACCGACCCACCCATCGTCGAGGTTTCCCATGTCTTCCCCCACGCTGAACGCCCTGGTTCACACGATGCGCTACGAAGCCGACGGCATCGTGAGCGTCGAGTTCCGCCCGGCTTCGCCCGAGGTGGATTTCCCCGCCTTCGAGGCCGGCTCCCACATCGACCTGCACTTGCCCAACGGGCTGGTGCGCAGCTATTCGCTGTGCAATCCGTCGACCGACCGCCAGCGCTACGTGGTCGGCGTGCTGAACGATCGCAAGAGCCGCGGCGGCTCGCGCTACGTGCACCAGCAGCTGCGCGTGGGCATGACACTCGCGATCTCGCATCCGCGCAACAACTTCAAGCTGGAAGAGGGCGCCGGGCGCTCGGTGCTGGTGGCGGGCGGCATCGGCGTGACGCCGATCTGGTGCATGCTGCAGCGGCTGGCCGCGATCGGCAAGCCGGCCGAGCTGATCTATTGCGCGCGCTCGCGCAAGGAATCGGCCTTCGGCGAGGCGATCGCCGCGCTGGCGGCCGAGAAGGCCATTCCGCTGACCTGGCACTTCGACGAAGAGAAGGGCGGCCCGCCCGACCTCGCCGCGCTGCTGGGCGGCAAGGGCGCCGACAGCCATTACTACTGCTGCGGCCCGACGCCGATGCTCGACAACTTCGAGAAGACCTGCGAGCAGCTCGGGCTCCCGAACGCCCACATCGAACGCTTCGCCGCCGTGCACGTCGAGACGCCGAGCGCCACCCAGAGCTACGTGGTCGAGTGCGCGAAGAGCGGCAAGACGGTCGAGGTCCCGCCCGGCAAGTCGATCCTCGACAGCCTGATCGACGCCGGCCTCAACCCCGACCACAGCTGCAAGGAAGGCGTCTGCGGCGCCTGCGAAACCAAGGTGCTCGACGGCGAGGTCGACCACCACGACGGCATCCTGACCAAGCTCGAACGGGCGTCGAACAAGACCATGATGATCTGCGTCTCGGGCTGCAAGCGCGGCCCGCTGGTGCTCGACATCTAGGGCAAAGAAGAGTTCATCAACAGAGGGAGGAAGACATGAAGAGATTTTCGGTGGCCGCGGCCGCCTGCGCAGCCGCGTCCGGGGCCGGCGCGCAATCGAGCGTGACAGTGTTCGGCGTCGTCGACGCGGCAGTCACCTACACCACCGGGTCGGGCCCGGTGTCGTCGAGCAAATGGCAGCTCACCAACAGCGCCAACACCTTCAGCCGGCTCGGCTTCCGGGGGACAGAAGACCTCGGCGGCGGTGTGGCGGCGAGCTTCTGGCTCGAGTCCGGCCTGCAGAACGACACCGGCACCAGCTTCGGCACCAACATCAACAACCAGCGCAACGGCAACGTCGGCGACGGCGGGTTGATCTATGGGCGCCGTTCGACCGTGAGCCTGTCGGGCGCCTTCGGCGAAGTGCGGCTGGGCCGCGACTACACGCCGACGTTCTGGAACACGGCGTTGTTCGACCCCTTCGGGACCGGCGGCGGCATCGGTGCCAACCAGATCTACTTCACCAGCCTGAGCGGCCTGAGCGCACCCACCGGCACGCGGGCCTCGAACAGCGTCGGCTACTTCCTGCCGCCCACGCTCGGCGGTTTCTACGGACAGCTGATGGTGGCGCTGGGCGAGAACCCCTCGAACGCCGTGCTGCCCGGACCCGTGCCGCTGTCGATCGAGGACGACGGCGACTACACCGGGATGCGCGTCGGCTATCTCAACGGCCCGTTCAACGTGGCCCTCTCGACCGGACGCACAAAGTATGCGGTCGGCGACCTGAGGGTCACGAATCTCGGCGCTTCCTACACCTTCGCCTCCTTCATGGGCCTCAGGGTGATGGGCGAGTACTACACCGACTCGCTCGGCGAGGTCGACGGCAAGGGCGCGCTGCTGGGCTTCAACCTGCCGGTCGGCACCGGCGAGATCAAGGCTTCGTATGCGTGGTACCGCCGGGAACCGGGCTTCGACCTGCCGCGGCCTACCGTGGGCAAGTTCGCACTCGGCTATGTCTACAACCTGTCCAAGCGCAGCGCGGTCTATGCGACCGCCGCCTGGCTGACCAACAGCGACGGCGCCGCGCAAGCCCTCGGTGGCGTCCTGACCTCTCCCGACCACGGCTCGCGTGGCACAGAGTTCGGATTGCGCCACGCCTTCTAGTCCCTTACTGCAGGAGCGTTGCCATGCATCCCAGAGCATTCCGCTGGTACGGCGTCATCACGCTGTTCGTGATCGTCGCCATCTCGTACATCGACCGGATCAACATCGCGGTGCTGATCACCGATGCCTCGTTCCTGCAGCACATCGGCATCGCGCCGTCGGACCGGGTCAGCCAGGGCTTGCTGGCGACGGCCTTCATGGTCGGCTACGGCGTCTCGGCCTTCGTGCTGACGCCCTTTTGCGCGGCCTTGTTCGGGGTCCGCAAGAGCCTGGTGATCGGCTTGATCGTGTGGGGCGTGGTCACCTTCATCACGCCCTGGTTCAACGGCTACGGCATGTTGCTGGCTTCGCGGATCCTGCTCGGGGTGTCCGAAGGGCCCTTGTTCTCGCTGGCCTCGTCCTACATCAAGGCGCATTTCGAGAACCACGAGAACGGCAAGCCGAACTCCTTCGTCAACATGGGCACCGGGCTCGGCCTGGCGCTCGGCTATCCGCTGATCGGCTTCCTGCTGGCGAGCTTCGACTGGCAGACTTCGTTCCATGTGCTCGGCGTGCTGAACATCGCGCTCGGCATTCCGCTGGTGGTGGCTTTCGTGAAGATGCCGAAGTCCTACGCCGGGATGGCGAAGCCCGAGTCCTTCGGCGATGCGATGCACAAGGTCGGCTACATCGTGAAAGGCGCGCTCCACACGCGCTACCTGGTGCTGGTCACGGTGCTGACCTCGGCCGCGCTGGCCTACCTCTGGGGTGCCAGCAACTGGCTGCCGGCCTATCTGAAGGAAGTGCGCGGCTTCTCGCTGCGCGAGATGGGCTGGCTCGCGTCCCTGCCGCAGTACGCCACCGTGCTCGCGGTGCTGCTGGGCGGCGTCCTGATCGACCGGATCGAGCGCCAGCGCGTGCCTTTCATCTTCATGGCGGCGAGCGCGGGCGTGGCGCTGTCGGTGCTGCTGGCGATCAACGTGCACGACCCCTATGCGGCGGCCTACTGCCTGATCGCGGCCAATTTCTGCTGGGGACTGCAGAGCCCGGCGATCCCGAGCACGGTGCAGTACTGCGCCCGGCCCGAGCACGTGGCCAGCGCCTTCGGCGTCGTCAACGGCACCGGCAGCCTGGTCGCGGGCTTCATGCCGGCCCTGATGGGCGGCGTGATCAGCGCGGTATCGGCCGGCCCCGGCGCATCGGGCGGTGCGGCCCACGGCTTCTTCGCCGGCTTCGCGCTGCTGATCGGGACCCAGGCGGTGGTGTTCGTCTGCGGCTTCGTGCTGTGGTGGCGCGAGCGTCCCTCGGGGATGCGCGGCGCGATTGCTGCCTGAGCTTCGGATTCGCCCGATCGGCCATCCGGGGCGGGTGCGGAGGGCAGTGGGTAGCCCCCTCCGCGAATGTCCCCCGCCTTCGGCTCCTCCTTTATTTCGCTGCGGGGGCTACCCACCGCCCTCCGCACAGGACAAGCCGTGTCGTGCGGCCGATCAACGACCGCCGTGACGGATCACGTCGATGGTGTGCTCTGCGCAGCGAAATAAAGGAGGAGGCCGAAGGCCGGGGGACATTCGCGGAGCAGAGTACGCCGTCGGCGGGAGCCCGCCCCGAACCAATCCGACAGCGATCAATCCTTGTAACTGCCGTCCACGCGGTCCAGCTTGCGGATCAGCGAGGGCCAGACAAAAGCCCCGCCCATGCCGCCCGTCTGCACCTTCATGGCATGGCCGACGCCCTCGACGATGCGCGGATCGACCTGCGTCAGTTCGCCGCCGCCGGCCTGCGCCGCGATCTGGATCTGGCAGGTGTTCTCGAAGGTGTACATGCTCAGGAAGGCGTCGGCCACGGTCTTGCCGACGGTCAGCAGGCCATGGTTGCGCAGCATCAGGAAGTTGGCGTTGCCCATGTCGGCCTGCAACCGCGGCTTCTCGTCGTCGCGGAAGGCGACGCCCTCGTAGTCGTGATAGGCCAGCGAGGCCAGCACGAAGGTCGACTGCTGGCTGATCGGCAGCACGCCGTTCTTCTGCGCGCTGACCGCGATGCCGGCGCGGGTGTGGGTGTGCAGCACGCATTGCACGTCTTCCCGCGCCGCATGCACCGCACTGTGGATCACGAAGCCGGCCGGGTTCACGGGGTAGGGCGAATCGATAACCTTGTTGCAGTCCTGGTCGACCTTGATCAGGCTGGACGCCGTGATCTCGTCGAACATCAGGCCGTAGGGGTTGATCAGGAAGTGGTGCTCGGGCCCCGGCACGCGGGCGCTGATGTGCGTGAAGACGAGGTCGCTCCAGCCGTACAGCGCGACCAGCCGGTAGCAGGCGGCGAGGTCGACGCGCAGCTGCCATTCTTCGGCGCTGACGAGCTTCTGGATTTCGGTCGGGGTGCTGGCGTTCATGGGGGTCTCCTGGGAAAAGGAAAAGGGTCAGGCGGCAGCGGCGGCGGGTTGCTGCGCGGCCTTGTAGATGCTCTGCTTCGGCTGGGCCATCAGGCGCCGAAGCATGGGCTCGAACTCGCTGATCGGCAAGGTCTCGGCCATCGGGTCGAAGGCCGGGTTGTCGTAGAGCTCGCAGAACTCGGCCGTGCGGTCGAAGCAGGGATGGCTGCGGAAGTTCTCGCGCAGGTCGCGGTCGAGTCCGATGTGATGGAAGAAGTAGTGGCCCTGGAAGATGCCGTGGTGCGCCACCATCCAGTGGTTCTCCTCGCTCACGAAGGGCTTCAGGATCGCCGCCGCGATGTCGGGGTGGTTCATGGTGCCGAGCGTGTCGCCGATGTCGTGCAGCAGGGCGCAGACCACGTACTCCTCGTCGCGGCCGTCGCGAAGCGCGCGGGTCGCCGTCTGCAGCGAATGGCTGTAGCGGTCGATCGGGAAACCGCCGTAGTCGCCTTCGAGGATCTGCAGGTGCTTGATCACGCGCGCGGGCAGGCCCTGCGCGAACTGCATGAATTCGCCGCCGATCAGTTGCCAGTCCTGCTGCGTGCTGTCTTGCATGCGGACGAAATTCGCTCTTGCATTCATCGTGTGTCTCCGTGGGGTTCGCGGCCCACTGTAGACCCGCACTTGACGTTCAACTGTCAAGAATTTGACAATGGAGCGCTCTGGTAAACCCCCGGACCCGATCCGAATTCCATGCCGCAGCCTCCCGGGCGCCCGCTGTCGGCCGCCCACCGTGCCTCGATGGAGGCCAACCCCTGGTTCGCCTCGATGCCTCGCGCGCAGCGTGAAGGCCTGCTGGCGGCGGCCGAACTGATCCACCTGCGCCGGGGCGCGATGGTGTTCCGCCAGGGCGATCCGGTGCATGCGGCCGGCGGCGGCTTCTACGGCCTGGCGGCCGGCATGATCAAGATCTCGACCCTGCGCCACGATGGCCGCGAAGCCATCCTGGCGGTGCTCGAGCCCGGCAACTGGTTCGGAGAGATCAGCCTGATCGACGGCTCGCCGCGCACCCACGATGCCACGGCGCTCAGCGCGCTCGACCTGCTGGTGGTGCCGCACCAGGCCTTCGCGCAGCAGATGCAGGGCGCCCCCTTCGGGCGGGCGATCGCAGCCCTGCTCGCGGCCCGCGTGCGGGGGCTGTACGGCCTGATGGAAGACGCCACGCTGCGCGGGCTGCGTGCCCGGGTGGCCCGCCGCCTGCTGGCGCTGGCCCGCGGCGATGCGACCCAGTCGCCCGAGCCGAGGGTTTCGGTGGCGCTGCCGCAGGAAGCGCTGGCGATGATGCTGGGCGTGACGCGCCAGACCCTGTCGAAGGAACTCAACGCGCTGGCGAGGGAAGGTGCGATCGGGCTGGGCTATGGCCGCATCGAGCTGCTGTCGCCCGCGGCGCTGCAGCGGATGGGCAACACGGGCTAGGGGGACGCGCCCCAACGCTTCAGAACACCGTCTTGTCGCCGAACGCGATCCGCCGGATCCAGGCCTTCTTGTCGGTGATGGTTCGAGAGTCGCCCAGGTTGAAGTCCACCGCGGGAGTCGGCGTGATGCCGCCGGCGGTCGAGTTGGGGAAGTTGTAGATGCAGGCCTTCGGATAGGCGGCGATCAGGGCATCGAGGCTCAGCGGTCCGCCGGTGGAATTGATCGCGGCGTTCAGCAGCACGGGCAGGCCGGTGGTTGGGAAGGGCTTGCTGCCGGACCGGGCCCACTTCACCTCGGCCGGCGCGGCGCCGTAGCTGGTGTAGCCATCGGCGTCGGTGGTCGAAGGCCCCATGTCGGTGGCCGTCGTGACCAGGTTCAGCCAGTCGTTGCCATCACACTGCAGGCTCACCGTGTAGGTCACGTAGACGTCCTGGAGCAAGGTCGTGTCGCCGGTATTGAGCTTCATCGCGAAGCGGATGCCCGGAAATTCGGACAGCTTGACCCCATGCAGCAGGTTGATGCCGTAGACGGACTTGTTGCCGGTGACCGCGTTGTTCTTGCTGGGCACGCTGGCCAGCGCGTGGGCGGTGGTCTGCATCTCGATGACCTTCAGGCCGTGGTCGTCGGCGATCGCGACCGAAGCCTGGTTGTCCGAGAAGTCGGTGGTGCAGGCCGGCAGCGTGGAGGCGCTCTGGGTGCAGTCGGTGTCCTTTCAGGTCTTGGGCGCGGGAACAGGCTCGGGGGCGGGTGCGGGCGCCGGCGCCGCTTCGATCGAGGAGAGCGCCGGGGCTGAACAACGGGCAGGCCACCCGCTCAGCGCAGGATCCGGCCTTCCTTGGTGATGCTGATCAGGTCGATGCTGCGCCCCGGATCGCGCAGGCCCGGGCGCAGGTTGATGCGGAAGCCGCCGACGTCGTAGTCCGTCATGCCGGCCATCGCGCGCTGCAAGGTGGCGGGCGTGTAGGCCTTGCCGGCGCGGCGCACCGCCTCGGCCGCGGCCTTGGTGGCAATGAAACCCTCGAGGCCCTCGTACGAAGGCGCCTGGTCCGAGTTCTCGATCGCCGCCAGGTATTCCTTGACGATCGGGATCGCCGAGGGGCGCGGCGACGGCACGACCTGCGAAATCACGATGCCGCCGATGTCCTTGCCGAGTTCCGCATAGAGCGGATCGATGCCGACGATCGAGAACGCCGTGAAGCTGCCGGCGTAGCCGGTCTTTCGGAGCCGGCGGATGACGTCGGCCGTGGTGCTCGAGAGCGACACCAGCACGATGGCCTGCGGCGACTGCTTCTGGACTGCAGCCAGTGCCGATTCGAGCTTGTCGCTGCTGCCCGGCACCAGGGCGCTCGCCACCAGCGGCGCCAGCTTGAGATCGGTCATCGCCTGCTGCACGGCGGCCAGGCCGGCGCGGCCCATCGCGTCGTCGTCGCCGATCAGCGCGATGCGGGTCTGGCCGACCGTTTCGCACTGGCGCACGATCTTGAAGGCCTCGTCCGCCATGCTGGGCCGGACGTGGAACACGTTGGGATGCGCGGCGGCGCGCAGGTTGTCGGCCGCCGCGAAAGGCGCGAACAGGATGCTGCCCTGCTTCGCCGCGACCGCCGCGCCGGCGTCGCTGCTGGCGGTGCCGACGAAGCCGAACAGCATGTCGGCCTTGTGCGTATCGAGCAGCGTGCGCGCGTTGGCCGCGGCGCGGGTCGCGTCGTAGCCGTCGTCCAGCTGCACCAGCTTCAGCTGGATTCCGCTGGCGGCGCTGCTCTCGTTGAACTCGGTCGCGTAGAGCCGAGCGCCGGCTGCGAAGGCCAGTCCGATCTCGCTGGCTGCGCCGGTCAGGGGCACCGATTGGCCGAGGACGACGGTGCGCGCTGCTACAGCAGCAGGGCGCGGCGCAGTCTGGGCGTGGCTGGGGCCGGCCAGGCCGCCGAGGCCCGCGCCCAGCAGCAGCGCGGCGCCGGAGTTCGCCAGCCAGATCCTGCGATTCAGCATCATTGGAAGCCTTTCACTACATTTATTAAAAAATGTAGCAACTTTGGTGCCTCCAACGAAGGCATTAAGTCACGTGAGGTGGCCATGGAAACCCGACAGGCGGCTGGCGGCGCCAACGTCGTTTCCAAATTTGTTAACTTTTGTATTTGAGTTGTGGCTTTTTGCACAGGGGCCAAGGGGTGTCCGCTGGCAACATCCTGGCTGTGCCGGAATGGCTCCGGATGGATGAAATGAAGCAAACGTCAACTGAAATCGCACTGCTGGAAAGCGCGCTGCTGGCCATCGAGAAAGTGCTGGCCCACGCCGACAGCGAACTCCAGGGCACCCTCTACCTGGGGCCGACCGCCAACCTGCCGCTGGAAGCGCTGCGCGCCGCCTCGCAGACCGACGAGCAGCGCTTCCGCGCCAGTGCGGCCCAGACCGCGGCCAACATCTGCCTCAGCTCGGCCGCTGCCCTGGTCGATGTCAGCCAGGCGCTGCTGAACCGCCGCAGCGACCGCCCCGACCCGGAACTCGAGCGCGAGTGGCAGGCGCTCATCACGCACACCAAGATCGCAAGCCGCTCGGCCTATCGTGCCGCGCTCATCATGGCGGCGCAGAAGAACCTGCTGCAGGCGCAGGGCGTGGAGCCCACGCCGGCCGGCCAGCTGCCCAGCCTCGCGCACTGAAGGCCGAGCGCCGTTCAGCGGCGCTCGAACACGACGTCCCAGACGCCGTGGCCCAGCTTGAGGCCCCGGTTCTCGAACTTGGTCAGCGGCCGGTAGTCCGGCTTCGGCGCATAGCCGTCGGCGGTATTGCGCAGCAGCGGCTCGCCCGACAGCACCTCGAGCATCTGCTCGGCGTAGGGCTGCCAGTCCGTGGCGCAGTGCAGGTAGCCGCCGGGCGCCAGCCGATCGGCCAGCTTGCGCACGAAGGGCGGCTGGATCAACCGGCGCTTGTTGTGCCGGGTCTTGTGCCAGGGGTCCGGAAAGAACACGTGCACGCCCGCCAGCGACGCCGGCGGCAGCATGTGGTCGAGCACGTCGACCGCGTCGTGGGCGCAGATGCGAATGTTTTGCAGCTGCTGTTCGCCGATGCGCTTGAGCAGCGCGCCGACACCGGGTTCATGCACCTCGCAGCAAAGGAAGTTCTTCTCGGGCATCAGGGCCGCGATGTGCGCCGTCGCCTCGCCCATGCCGAAGCCGATTTCGAGCACGGTCGGGGCCTGGCGGCCGAAAGCGGCCGCGAAGTCCAGCGCTTCGGCACGGTAGGGAAGCAGGAAGCGCGGCCCGAACTGCTCGTAGGCCCGGGCCTGGCCTTCGGTGGTGCGGCCGCCGCGCTTGACGAAGCTCTTCAGCCGGCGGTGCAGCGGATGCGCCTCGCCGGTGGGTTTGTCGCCCGCGGGCGCGTCGGCCGGCGGGTCGGAGGGGAGGTCGGTGGGGGAACTGGGAGTCACGGCGGCGGATTGTAGAGACCGCGCCATTCGACTACCCATGAGGCGAGCGCTTCGGCCGGCGCGGCGGCGGCCGCCGGCCGCAGCCCGAGCACCTGTGCTGCGCTCTGCAGTGCCGCCAGCGCCTCTGCCGGCGTCGCCGTGGCGAGCGCCTGGGCGCCGTTCTGCTTGGACAGCTTGTTGCCGTCGGCGGCGAGCACCAGCGGCGTATGGAGGTAGCTCGGCGTCGGCAGTCCGAGGGCCTGCTGCAGCAGGATCTGGCGTGCCGTGTTGTCCGCCAGGTCTTCACCGCGCACCACGTCGGTCACGCCCTGGTCGGCGTCGTCGACCACCACCGCGAGCTGGTAGGCCCACGGCCCGTCGGCGCGCTTGAGAACGAAGTCGCCGACCTCCCGGCCGACCGCCTGTTGCCGGGCGCCGAGACGGCGGTCGTTCCATTGCAGCAGGCCGGCGCCTCGAGCGGCTTCGAACTTCGAGGTCGCGAAGCGCCAGGCCCGTGGCGGCTTGCCGTGCAGGCCGTCGCGGCAGGTCCCGGGGTAGACCCGTTCGCCATGGCGTGCATGCGCGATGCCGCGGGCGGCCAGTGCCTGCTCGATGTCCTTGCGTGAACAGCCGCAGGGGTAGGCCCATTGCGCGGCCACGAGGCGATCGAGCGCGTCCTGGTAGAGGCCCGTGCGGCGGGTCTGCCACTCGGGCGCTTCGTCCGGGAGCAGCCCGCAGGCGGCCAGCTGCGCGAGGATGCGCTGGTCCATGCCGGGCAGGCAGCGTTCTGTGTCGGCATCCTCGATGCGCACCAGCCAGCGTGCCTGCGGGCCGCGGGCCCGGACGTCGAGCCAGCTGGCCAGCGCCGCGACCAGCGAGCCGGCATGCAGCGGCCCGGTTGGCGAAGGCGCGAAACGGCCGATCCGGCGCATCGGTCCGGCGAGCGGATCAGGCCAGCTTGAGCGCCAGCGTCAGGCCGGAGAGGAAGGCGTCCTCGACCCGATGGCCGGTGCACCAGTCGCCGGCGATGCCGATGCGGGCCTTGGCGTCCCACAGGTGCGGCTTGCCCACCGGCACCTGGGTCTGTGCCTCGGGCCAGCAGCGGGCCTGCGCGTGCGAAGGCTCGGCGCGGATGCCGGTGATCTCGGCGAAGGCGCGCAGCAGTTTGGCCTCGACCCGCGCGGCGTCGTCGCGCAGGTGCTCCTGCGACCAGGCGGCGCTGGCCTGCAGGGTCCAGCGCTCGATCGGATCGCGCCCGGGCTTGGAAGATTCGCGCGCCAGCCAGGCCACGCGATGGTGGGTGCTGCGGGCGGCATTCCATTGCGGCCCCAGGTGCGACAGCGTCGGCTGGTTGGCCTGTGGAAAGGCGATCATCAGCGTCCAGCAGGGCGCGATGCGAACCGGCTCGATCCGGCGGCTGAGGTCGGCGGACAGTCCGCCGTCGCCCAGCAGCGCGCGGGCGCGCGCCGGCGGGACCGCCAGCAGCACCGCGTCGAACCCGGAATAGACATGCTGCGAGTCGTCGGCACCGGCCGTGCGCAGCTGCCAGCGCCGGCCGTCGAGGGCGTCGCGCTCGATCTGCGTCACGTGGGTACCGGTCAGCAGCGCGTCGCCGAGGGGCTGGGCCCAATGCGCGACCAGCGCATCCATGCCGGGCTGGGCGACGAAATGCGGTTCGCGCGCCGGCAGGGCGGCCTCGGCGACCCGGCCGTGGGCGTCGAGCACGCGCACCAGGTTGGCGCTCCAGGGCTTGCAGATCTGGGGGGTGGTTTCCAGCACCCGTGCGAAGCGCGGATCGCGCACCGTGAAGTACTGGGCGCCGCTGTCGAAGCGGCCGAAGGGGGTGGACTCGCTGGCCATGCGGCCGCCGGCGGCGGCTTCGCGTTCGAACACCGTCACGCGGTGGCCGGCCTGCAGCAGCGTTCGGGCACAGGCCACGCCGGCGATGCCGGCGCCGATGACGGCGTAGTGGCGGGAGGCGGGGGATCGGTGGCGGTCGGCGTCGGGGCGCAGTGTCATGGCAGTCTCTCGGTTGTTGCCATGTGACTCTAACCGGGTTGGCTAGCGCCCACGGTGGCGTTCGAGCAAGGCGCGGCGCGTGCCTTCGTTGTCGAAGCGCTCCAGCCACCACTGCATCGCGCGGCCCGGGCTGCCGGCGCTGCGCACCCGCCAGGCGCAGTGCATGGTCGCGATCGGCAGCACCCGCTCGGTCTTGCGTTCGACCAGGTGGCCGGCCTCGATGTACGGGCGCGCCATCGGCTCCGGCAGGAAGCCGCCGCCCAGCCCGTGCAGCTGGGCCGCCAGCTTGGCCTGCATGGTCGGCACCGTGAGCACGTCCTGGCCGCCGACCAGGTTGACCGTCATGCTCGGCCCCGAGCGCGACGAATCGGCCGCGGCCACCGCGCGATGCTGGCGCAGGACGTCGTCGCTGAGCGGTTCCGGGAGCCGGGCCAGCGGATGGTGCGGCGCCACCGCATAGACGAAGAGCAACTGGCCCAGCGGCCGGCTGCGGATCCCGGTGGCGGTGAAGGCCAGGCTGGCGGCATCGAGCACCGCGCCGACCGCCAGATCTGCCTCGCCGCTGGTCAGGGCCTCGATCGTGCCGAGCAGGGTTTCGTCGCGCAGCTTGAGCCGCGTCGGCGGCTCCAGGGCGTAGAAGGCGCTGACCAGGTCGAGCAGCGGGTCGCGCGCGATCACGCTGTCGACCGCGATCGTCAGCATCGGTTCCCAGCCGGTGGCGATGCGCTTGACCCGGTTGGCGACCGAATCGATCTCGCCCAGCAGGCGGGACGATTCGCGCAGCAGCTCGACGCCGGCCTCCGTCACTCGCGCCTGGCGTCCGCTGCGGTCGAACAGCAGGACGTCGAGCGCGTCCTCGATCAGCCGCACCCGGTAGCTCAGGGCGCTCGGCACCAGGTTCAGCGAGCGGGCGGCAGCGGCGAAGCTGCCGGTGCTGGCCACGGTCTGCAGCATGGCCAGGGCATCGGGCGTCAGCACGTCACGGGCAGTAGGCATCGGGCTCGATCATTCAAAAAAATTGAATGATGCCATCAAAGCCGAGCGCTTTCGGGGCCTGCCCCGGACCCTAAAGTTGAGGCATCCGCTGCGCACAGGGCGCGGCATTTCGGAAGGCCCTCCATGAGAGGGCAGGAGTTCGACGATGTTGCAGGTTCGCAAATCCCAGGAACGCGGTTATGCCGATCACGGCTGGCTGCGCTCCTTTCACAGCTTCTCTTTCGCAGGCTACTACGATCCGGCCCACATGGGCTTCGGCAATCTGCGCGTGATCAACGAGGACCGGGTCGCCGCCGGCGCCGGCTTCGGGACCCATGGCCACAAGGACATGGAGATCATCAGCTATGTCCTTTCCGGCGAGCTGGCGCACAAGGACAGCATGGGCAACGTGGAGTCGATCCCGCCCGGCGACGTCCAGCGCATGAGCGCGGGCCGCGGCGTGATGCACAGCGAGTTCAACCACAAGGCCGACGAGACCACGCACTTCCTGCAGATCTGGATCGAGCCGAACGTGCGCGGCATCGCGCCGGGCTACGAGCAGAAGACCTTCCCAGCCGAACAGAAGCGCGGCAGGCTGCGCCTGGTCGCGTCGCCCGACGGTGCCGACGGCTCGGTGCTGCTGCATGCCGACGCCCGCCTGTTCGCGGGCCTGCTCGACGGCGACGAACAAGCCAGCCTGGCGCTGGACCCGAAGCGCAAGAGCTACGTGCACCTGGTGCGCGGCGAACTCGAAGCGAATGGCACGAAGCTCGCTACCGGTGACGCTGCGCTGATCGAAGGCGAAAGCCGGCTGACGCTCGGTGCCGCCAAGGATGCCGAAGTGCTCGTATTCGATCTCGCAGCCTGAGATCCAACTTTTTTTCAACCTAGAGGAGTCCATCCCATGTCCACCACCACCGCCCCCTACGCCGCCGCGCCCAGCGCCGGCGCCTCGCAAGACGCGCTCGCGCTGCTCGGCCGCGTGCTGATCGCCTTGCTCTTCGTGCCGGCCGGCTTCGGCAAGATCGGCGGCTTCGCCGGCGTCGTCGGCTACATCGGCGCCGTCGGCCTGCCGATGCCGCAGCTCGGCGCTGTCATCGCGATCGCCGTGGAACTCGGTCTCGGCCTGCTGCTGCTGGTCGGCTACAAGACGCGCATCGTGTCGATCGTGCTGGCCGTGTTCACGGTCGCGACGGCGGTGTTCTTCCACAACTACTGGGCCATGCCCGCCGACAAGGCGTACGTGAACCAGCTGATGTTCTTCAAGAACATCGCCATCGCCGGTGGTCTGCTCGCGATCGCCGCCCTCGGCGCCGGTCGGTTCTCGATCGACCGGAAGTAGTCCTCGCCCCAGCCCGGCCGCGCCGGCCGGGCTATTGCGTACGATGCGCGATTGTTTTCTTCCAGGAAGTATTCGATGGCGGACATCGTCGTGGTTTTTCATTCGGGCTATGGCCATACGCAGCGCATCGCGCAGGCGGTGGCCGACGGCGCCGAGGCCCACCTGCTGGCGATCGACGCCGACGGCAATCTCCCGGCCCACGGCTGGGAGCTGCTGGCGGCGGCCGATGCGATCATCATGGGCGCGCCCACCTACATGGGCGGGCCGAGCTGGCAGTTCAAGAAGTTCGCCGACGCCTCCTCGAAGGTCTGGTACGTGCAGGGCTGGAAGAACAAGCTCTTCGCCGGCTTCAGCAACAGCGCCGCCATGAACGGCGACAAGGACGCCACGCTGACCTATCTCTGGCACCTGGCGATGCAGCACAGCGGGCTGTGGGTCAGCCTCGGGATCATGCCGAGCAACGACAAGGCGGCGACGCGCGACTCGCTCAACTACGTCGGCGGCTACAACGGCCTGCTGACGACATCACCCACAGACGCGAGCCCGGCCGAAATGGCCCGCGGCGATTTCGACACCGCGCGCGCGTTTGGCGAGCGGGTCGCCGAGGTGGCAAGATCGCGGGCCTGATCCCGCAACCGCCCCACGGAGAACCCCGATGACCGCACCGCTTCTGCTTCAACCCCACGACAAGGACCTCGGCGGCGGCTTCAAGGTGCGGCGATTGCTGCCGGCGGCGAAGCAGCGCTCGGTCGGCCCGTTCGTCTTCTTCGACCATTTCGGGCCGGCCACCGAGACGCCCGGCTCCGAGCACGACGTGCGCCCGCATCCGCACATCGGCCTGGCGACCGTCACCTATCTCTTCGAGGGCGCGATGATGCACCGCGACAGCCTCGGCAGCGTGCAGGAGATCCGCCCCGGCGCGATCAACTGGATGACCGCCGGGCGCGGCATCGTGCACTCCGAGCGCAAGCCCGACACGCTGCGCGATGCCACGTACGTCAACCATGGCCTGCAGCTGTGGGTCGCCTTGCCCCAGGCCCACGAAGAAGTCGAGCCGAGCTTCGTCCACACGGCGGCGGCGGACATTCCGGCGCTGGAGGTGCAGGGTGTGCCGGTGCGGGTGCTGGTCGGCGAAGCGTTCGGCGTTCGTTCGCCGGTGGCGACGCTGTCGCAGACCGTCTACCTCGACGTGGCATTGCCGGCCGGCGGGCGATTCGAACTGCCGGCGCTGGCGCGCGAGCTCGCGGTCTATCCGGTCGATGGCGACATCACGCTCGACGGCGAGCCGGTGGCGCAGCACCAGATGGCGATGCTGGCCGAAGGCCAGGGCGGCGTGCTTGCCGCGCAGGGCGCGGTGCGGCTGGTGGTGATCGGCGGCGAGCCGCTCGACGGGCCGCGCTTCATCACCTGGAACTTCGTCTCGAGCCGGCGCGAGCGCATTCTCGAGGCCGGCGCCGACTGGGCCGCCCAGCGCATGGGCCAGGTGCCCGGCGAAACCGAATTCATCCCGCTGCCGGGGCATCCGTTCCAGGTGCAGCAGGCGGCGGATTCCGGCACGACGCCGGTCTGAGCCTCAGTTCTTTTTGAGCGCCAGGTCCGGGTCTTCCGAGGCCCGGGCGCTGGCGCGGTTCGAACGCGCGCTCAGGTCCGGCGCCAGCGATTCGCGGCCGTCGAACACGAAGCACTCGCCGTGGTAGTGCGCACCGCCGACCTGTTCGAAATACTTGAGGATGCCGCCTTCGAGCTGCAGCACATCGGCCAGGCCGGCCTCGCGCATCAGGATCGCGGCCTTCTCGCAGCGGATGCCCCCGGTGCAGAAGCTGACCACGGTCTTGCCGGCCAGGTCGCCGGCGTGCTGGCTCAGCGCCTTCGGGAATTCGGTGAATTTGCCGATCCGCCAGTCGATCGCGCCGTCGAAGGTGCCGTGGTCGACCTCGAAGGCATTGCGGGTGTCGAGCAGCGCGACCGGCTTGCCGGCGTCGTCGTGCCCCTGGTCGAGCCAGCGCTTGAGTGTCGGGGCGTCGACGCCCGGCGCCCGGCCTGCGGCCGGCTGGATCGCCGGATGGTCCATCCGGATGATCTCGCGCTTCAGCTTGACCAGCATGCGCCGGAACGGCTGCGCCTGCGACCAGCTCTCCTTGGCCTCGAGGTCGGCAAAACGAGGATCGGCGCGCAGTTCCGCGAGGAAGGTGTGGACCTTCTCTTTTTCCCCGGCGAGGAACAGGTTGATGCCTTCAGGCGCCAGCAGGATGGTGCCCTTGAGCGCCAGCGCATGGGTGCGGGCACGCAAGTGCTCGCGCAGATCGGCGCTGTCGGCGATGCCGACGAATTTGTAAGCGGCGATGTTCAGTATTTCTTGCACGGGGCGCGATTGTAGGGATGCCCGCATCACATCGTGGAGGCGGCGTTTTCTACAATGGCCGGATGTTCGTTCACCTGCGCCTGCACACCGAGTTTTCCGTCGTCGACGGCACCAACCGCATCGATGAAGTCGTCAAGGCCGCGGCCGCCGACGGCCAGCCTTCGCTGGCGATCACCGACCTCAACAACCTGTTCGGCGCCGTCAAGTTCTACAAGGAGGCGCGCGGCAAGGGCGTCAAGCCGGTGCTGGGCGCCGAAATCCATGTCGAAGGCCTGGGCGCCGAGCCGGGCGCGCTGACCCGCATCGTCCTTCTGGTGCAAAACAAGGAAGGCTACCTGCACCTGTCCGAGCTGCTGGCGCGCGCCTGGACCCAGAACGTGGGCCGCGGCCAGGCCCAGGCGGCCTGCAAGGTGGCCTGGCTCGAGGAACTGCAGGGCGGGCTGATCGCGCTGTCGGGCGCGCAGGCCGGACCGCTCGGCGCGGCGCTGCTGCAGGGCCACGAAGAGCGCGCCGCCGAGATCGCACTGCAGCTCGCCGGCCTGTTCCCGCACCGCTTCTACATCGAACTGCAGCGGGCCGGCCGGCCCGACGACGAGCCGCACGTGGTCGCCGCCGTCAAGCTCGCCGCGCGCCTCAGGCTGCCGGTGGTCGCGACCCATCCCGTGCAGTTCGCCACCGCCGACGACTACGAGGCGCACGAGGCACGGGTCTGCATCTCCGAGGGCGAGATCCTCGGCAACCCGCGCCGGGTGCGCAAGTTCACGCGCGAGCAGTATTTCAAGTCCTCGGCCGAGATGGCGGCGCTGTTCGCCGACGTGCCGAGCGCGTTGGCCAACACGGTCGAGATCGCCAAGCGCTGCAACCTCACGCTGGTTCTCGGCAAGCCGCAGCTGCCGAACTTCCCGACGCCCAATGGCATGCCGATCGAGGAGTACTTCCGCGTCGCCTCGTTCGAAGGGCTCGAAGAGCGCCTGGCGCACCTGTACCCCGACGCCGCCAAGCGCGATGCCGAGCGGCCGCGCTACGTCGAGCGGCTCGAGTTCGAGATCAACACGATCCTGAAGATGGGCTTTCCGGGCTACTTCCTGATCGTCGGCGACTTCATCAACTGGGCCAAGAAGAACGGCTGCCCGGTCGGTCCGGGCCGGGGCTCGGGCGCCGGCTCGCTGGTGGCCTACGCGCTCAAGATCACCGACCTCGACCCGCTCGAATACAAGCTGCTGTTCGAACGCTTCCTGAACCCGGAGCGGGTCTCGATGCCCGACTTCGACATCGACTTCTGCCAGGGCAACCGCGACCGCGTGATCGACTACGTCAAGGACAAGTACGGGCGCGACGCGGTGAGCCAGATCGCCACCTTCGGCACCATGGCCGCGCGGGCCGCGATCCGCGACGTCGGCCGGGTGCTCGACATGAGCTACATGTTCTGCGACGGCGTCAGCAAGCTGATCCCGAACAAGCCCGGCAAGCCGGTCACGATCCAGTACCCGCCCGCGGACCTGTCGGAAGCCGACCGGGAAAAGTACGCGATCGCTGCCGAGCCGCAGCTCGCCGCCCGCATCGAGAAGGAAGAAGAAGTCCGCATGCTGGTCGAGCTGGCGCAGAAGCTCGAAGGCATGACCCGCAACATCGGCATGCACGCGGGCGGCGTGCTGATCGCGCCGGGCAAGCTCACCGACTTCTGCCCGCTCTACCAGCAGCCGGGCAGCGATTCGGCCGTGAGCCAGTACGACAAGGACGACGTCGAGGCCGTGGGCCTGGTCAAGTTCGACTTCCTGGGCCTGGCCACGCTGACCATCCTGGAGATCGCCAAGGACTTCATCGTCGCGCGCCACAAGGGCCAGGAGAACTTCGCCTTCGAGAACATCCCGCTCAACGACGTGCCCACCTACAAGCTCTTTTCCGAGGGCAAGACCGAGGCCGTGTTCCAGTTCGAATCGCGCGGCATGCAGGGCATGCTGAAGGACGCGCGGCCGACCCGGCTCGAGGACCTGATCGCGCTGAACGCGCTCTACCGTCCGGGCCCGATGGACCTGATCCCCAGCTTCGTGGCGCGCAAGCACGGGCGCGAGCCGGTCGAGTATCCGCACCCGCTGGTGGCCGAGATGCTGTCCGAGACCTACGGGATCATGGTCTATCAAGAGCAGGTGATGCAGACGGCGCAGATCCTGGGCGGCTACTCGCTCGGCGGCGCCGACCTCTTGCGCCGCGCGATGGGCAAGAAGAAGGCCGAGGAAATGGCCGAGCACCGCGAGATCTTCCGCAAGGGCGCGGCCAAGAACGACATCGACCAGAAGAAGGCCGACGAGATCTTCGACCTGATGGAGAAGTTCGCGGGCTACGGCTTCAACAAGTCGCACGCGGCCGCCTACTCGCTGCTGGCGTACCACACGGGCTGGCTCAAGGTCCACTACACGGCCGAGTTCTTCTGCGCCAACATGACGGTGGAAATGGACGACACCGACAAGCTCAAGGTGCTGTTCGAGGACGCCCAGAAGAACTTCGGCATCAGCTTCGAGCCGCCGGACGTGAACCGCGGCAACTACCGCTTCGAGCCGGTGACCGACCGCGTGATCCGCTACGGACTGGGCGCGGTCAAGGGCACGGGCCAGCTCGCGGTCGAGGCCATCGTGAAGGCGCGCGAGGAGGGCGGCGCGTTCACGAGCCTGTTCGACTTCTGCGTGCGCGTCGACCGCCAGCGCATCAACAAGCGCACCGTCGAGGCCCTGATCAAGGCCGGCGCCTTCGACGCGATCCAGCAGAACCGGGCCTCGCTGATCGCCTCGGTCGATCGCGCCTTCGAATTCGCCAACGCGACCCAGGCCAACGTGGCGCAGGCCGACATCTTCGGCGACTGCGAGCACGGCTCGGCGGCCCAGGAGCCCGGCCTGGTCGACGCCACGCCCTGGGGCGTCAAGGAGCGGCTCACCTACGAGAAGACGGCCGTTGGCTTCTACCTGTCGGGCCACCTGTTCGACGAGGTCGAGCACGAGGTGCGGCGCTTCTGCAAGCGCGAGATCGACGAGCTTCTCGACAGCCGTGAGCCCCAGGTGATCGCCGGCATCGTGAGCGACTTCCGGGTCATCAACGGCCAGCGCGGCCGGCTCGCGATCTTCAAGCTCGACGACAAGTCGGGCGCGATCGACGGCACCGCCGACGAAGCGCTCTTCAATGCCAACCGCAACGTGCTCAAGGACGACGAGCTGGTGATCGTCAGCGGTCGCCTGCAGCCCGGCCGCGGCGGTTTCGAGGCCCGCTTCCAGGTCCAGCAGGTCTGGGACCTGGCCACGGCGCGCTGCCGCTTCGGCAAGTTCCTGCGCGTGGCGGTGAACGGCAAGGCGCCCGACATCGCGCGGCTGGTCAAGGACTTCCCGCCCCGCACCGAGCAGAGCGAACACGGCGAGCTGCGGCAGGGGCTGGGTGTGCGCCTGTCGATGGCGCGCGGCGGCGCGCAGGTCGAACTGCAGCTGGGCGAGCGGGCCAAGTTCTTCCCCACCGATGCGGCGTTGGCCAGCTGGACGGCGCAGGCCGATGCGGGCAAGGCGGCGGTGGTCTACGAGTAGACCTGCGCATGTTCAGCCTCGACCGTGCGCTGTTCCTGCTGCTCAACGCAGGTTGAGCGCAGGGCATAAGGCATAAAACTCGGGCTGGCTCAGCGCTTCGGCCGCAGCGTCACGATCAACCGCGCGGGCACGGTGCCGTCGATGTCGCGCGGCAGCTTCTCGGTTTTCTGCAAGGCGCGCAGGGCGGCGTCGTCCCAGTTCGGCAGGCCGCTGGTCTTGACCAGCTGCGGTGTGCCGACGATGGTGCCGTCGGGTGCCAGCCGGACGTCGAACTCGGCGCCCGGATTACCGCTCACCAGATCGGCGTCGGGGAACACGACGTTCGGCCGCACCGCGGCGGCGACCTTGCCGCCGTAGCTGCCCGACGGGCCCGACGACTTCGCGGCAGCGCCTTCTCCACCCGAACCGGCCATCGCCTGCATCCGCTTGAGCGTGGCCGCCCGATCGGCGGCCGCCTGCGCAGTCTGCTTGGCCTCGGCTTCCTTTTTCTTCGCGGCTTCGGCCTGCTTGGCGGCCTCGGCCTCCTTGCGCTTCTGCTCGGCGAGCTTCTTCTGCTCTTCCTTCTTGCGCTCGGCCTCGTCCTCGGCGCGCTCGCGTGCCTCGGCCTCGCGCTTTTCCTGCGCCGCCTTCTTCTGGGCCTCGAGCTTCTTCTGCTGCTGGGCCTGCTGCTCGAGTTCGCGCTCCTTCTGCTCCTTCAGTTCCTTCTGCTTCTTCTCGCGTTCGAGGGCGATGTCGGGCGCCTTCGGCGCGGGCGTCGGCTCGGGCGGTCGAACCGCCTGGGGCGGTGGCGGCGGAGGCGGGGGCGGCGGTGGGGCCGGGGTCGGCGTCGGGGCCGGCGGCACCGGCACCGGTGCCACGGCGCGCGGCGCGGCCTGCTGCACCGTCGTCGACCACAGTTCGGCCTCGACGGCGTCGTTCTCGGCCTCGCGGCGCCAGTTCACGCCCCAGGTCAGGGCGGCGATCAGCAGCGCATGGGCGACCAGGGCCAGCGCCACCGCGCGCGGCGTGCCGCGCTGCGGCGGCGGCGCGAATTCGGGGCGGTCGGCGGCGAGCGACACTTACCTGGCGCCCGTGGTTTGGACCGACAGCCCGACCCGCTCGATGCCGCTGCGCTTGAGCTGGTTCATGGCCTTCACGACGGTCTCGTACTTGACGGTCTTGTCGGCGCTGATCACCACCGGCCGCTCGGCATCGCCGCCTTGGGCCTGCTTGGCGGCCGCGCCGATCTGCGTCATCGGGATCGAGCTGCCGCCGCTGCCGGTCGACGGGTCCTTCTTGATCTGCACCTCGTCGTCGCTCTTGATCACGATCTCGATCGGGCGGTCGGGCTGCTTGTTGGCCTTGTCGACGCTCGGCAGGTTGATCACGCTCGGCGTGATCAGCGGCGCCGTGACCATGAAGATGATCAGCAGCACCAGCATCACGTCGATGAACGGGACCATGTTGATCTCGTTGATCGTGCGGCGGCCGCGGCCGCGGGAGGACATGGCGGGCATGGTGCGGGCTCCGTTCAGCGGCCGGCCGGGGTCACCGACGCCGGATTCACGTGGGCCGTGAGGTTGCGCTGCAGGATGTTCGAGAACTCTTCGATGAAGGTCTCGAGCGCGATCGCGATCTTGTCGATCTCGCGGGCGAAGCGGTTGTAGGCGACCACGGCGGGAATCGCGGCGAACAGGCCGATCGCGGTGGCGACCAGCGCCTCGGCGATGCCGGGCGCAACGGTGGAAAGTGTCACCTGGGCCAGCGCGGCCAGGCCGGTGAAGGCATGCATGATCCCCCAGACCGTACCGAACAGGCCGACATAGGGCGAGACCGAACCGACCGTGGCCAGGAAGGACAGGTTCTGCTCGACCGCGTCGAGTTCGCGCTGGTAGCTGGCCCGCATGGCGCGGCGCGAGCCGTCGAGCAGGGTGCCGGTGTCGGACACGTGGCGTTCGCGCAGCTTTTGATATTCGCGCATGCCGGAGGCGAAGATGCGCTCCATCGGGCCGGCGAACTTGGCGTTCTGGGCCGCCGACGAGAACAGCTCGTTGAGGCTGGTGCCGGACCAGAAGTCGCGCTCGAAGTCTTCGTTGAGCGAGCGGGTGCGCTTGAGCGCGAAGTACTTGCGGAAGATCGCCGCCCAGCTGGCGACGGACACCACGATCAGCAGCAGCACCACGAGCTGCACCGGCAGGCTGGCGTGGAGCAGGAGGGAGAGTATCGACAGGTCTTGTTGATTCATGGCTTGAGAGGTTGAGACATGGAGCCGGCGAAGCGCTCGAGGGTTCCCGAAACTTGGCGCGGGATGCGTGCGGGTCGCAGGCTGGCCGCATCGACCCAGCCGATGCGGATCGTGCCTTCGCACAGCAGGGCCGGACCCGATGCTGCGCTTTGCTCTGAATTTGATAGCACGCGCTGGGCGATTATCAGGGACGCCGAGCCGATCTGGCGCAGCTCGGCTGTAACCAGCAGTTCATCGTCGAGCCGGGCCGGGCGGTGGTACTTCAGCTGGGTTTCGCTGACCACGAAGATGCCGCCCGTGTCCTCGCGCAACTGGCGCTGGGCGATGCCCATGGAGCGCAGCCACTCGGTGCGGGCGCGCTCCATGAACTTCAGGTAGTTGGCATAGAACACGATGCCGCCGGCATCGGTGTCCTCCCAGTAGACGCGAATGGGCAGCGCAAAGCTCATTCGGTCAGGCGGCAACGGCGGCGCCGGCCCAGGCGCGCAGGCGGGCCACCGACTCCTCGAGGTGCGCCATCGAGCTGGCGGTCGAGAAGCGGATGAAGCGTCCGGTCTCGGCACTGCCGAAGTCGCGTCCGGGCGTGACCGCGACGTGGGCTTGCTTCATCGCCTCGAAGGCGAAATCCCAGCTGCCGTCAATGCCGAGCTTCTCGGCCAGCGAGGAGCAGTCGGCCCAGGCGTAGAAGGCGCCGTCGGGCATCACCGGCACTTTGAGCCCCAGCGCATTCAGCTGCGGGATGAACCAGTCACGACGGGCCTTGAACTCGGCCCGGCGGCGCTCGTACTCGGCGATGCTGTCGGCCTCGAAGCAGGCCAGCGCCGCGTATTGCGACACCGTGCTGGCGCAGATGAACAGGTTTTGCGCCAGGCGTTCGACCGCCGGCACCAGGGCATCGGGCACCACCAGCCAGCCGAGCCGCCAGCCGGTCATGTTGAAGTACTTGCTGAAGCTGTTGATGCTGATGACCTGGTCGTCGATCGCCAGCGCGGTCTGGCCGAACTGGTCGTCGTAGGACAGGCCGAGATAGATCTCGTCGATCAGCGTGATCCCGCCGCGCGCGCTCACGACCTCGTGGATGCGGCGCAGTTCGCCGGGCGCGATCGAGGTGCCGGTCGGGTTCGACGGCGAGGCCAGCAGCACGCCGCGGGTGCGCTCGGTCCAGGCCGCCTCGACCTTGGCGGCGCTGAGCTGGAAGCGCTCGGCCGCGGTGGTCGGCACCAGCACGGCGCGGCCGTCGGCCGCGGTCACGAAGTGGCGGTTGCAGGGATAGCTGGGGTCGGGCAGCAGCATCTCGTCGCCGGCCTCGATGAGTGCCAGGCAAGCCAGCTGCAGCGCGGCCGAGGCACCGGCCGTGATGACGATGCGGCGGGCCGGCACGTCGACCTTGAAGCGCTCGGCGTACCAGCCGCTGATGCGTTCGCGCAGGTGCTCGAGGCCGGTGGCCTGGGTGTACTGCGTGGCGCCGGCACGCACGGCGCGAGAGGCGGCTTCCTGCACCAGCGGCGGCGCCGTGAAGTCGGGCTCGCCGATGTTCAGGAAGATCATTGGCCGGTCGGTGTGGGCGACTTCCCGCGCCAGCTTGGAGGCCGCCTTCGCGACCTCCATGACGTAGAACGGCTCGATCCGTTCGGCCCGCTGCGAAATCCTCATGGCTTGGCCTTGCCGCTCAACCGGTCGGCCTCGACCTCGTCCGGGCGCAGCTTCGGTGCCAGGCCATTGAGCACCGCGTTGACGTACTTGTGGCCGTCGGTGCCGCCGAATTCCTTGGCCAGCTCGATGCACTCGTTGAGCACCACGCGCCAGGGTACGTCGAGGCAATGCTGGAACTCGTAGACGCCGATCCACATCACGCCATGCTCGATCGGCGAGATCTCCTCCAGCTTGCGGTCGAGCAAGGGCACGATCAGGGCGTCGAGCTCGTCGGCGTTTTCGATCGATCCATGCAGCAGCGCGTCGTAGTGCGCCGCGTCGGCCTTGTGGAAGCCGGCCAGGTCACGTGTGAACTGGTCGATCGAGGCGGCGTCGTTGCGCCCC
Source organism: Variovorax sp. 10N432 (assembly GCF_056394465.1). NCBI lineage: Bacteria > Pseudomonadati > Pseudomonadota > Betaproteobacteria > Burkholderiales > Comamonadaceae > Variovorax > Variovorax sp. 10N432. The sequence continues at coordinate 202,084 of NZ_JBFTHX010000007.1, read as the reverse complement.
ACGAGGTGCTGGTAGAGGGCCTGCAAGGCGAACTCGCGGGCCCGGCTGCGGTTCGACTTGGCGGCGGCCTTGCGCGCCCCGGTGCTGGTGAGCCCGGTGCGGGTCTGGCGCGGCTTGCCGCTGGATGATTTGGTGTCTTCGGTCATGAAAGGGTGGCGAGCAGCTGCGCCATCTCGACCGCCACGCGCGCGGCGTCGCGGCCCTTGTCGGTCTGTCGCGCCACGGCTTGTTCGAGGTTCTCGGTGGTCAGGATCGCGTTGGCGATCGGGATGCGGTAGTCGAGCGACAGCCGGCTCACGCTGGCGCCGGACTCGTTGGCCACCAGTTCGAAGTGGTAGGTCTCGCCGCGAATGATGCAGCCCAGCGCCACCAGGGCGTCGTAGCGCTCGCGCTCGGCCAGCGCCTGCAGCGCCACCGGGACTTCGAGCGCGCCAGGCACGCTCACGTGCTCGATGTCGTCGTCGGCGACGCCGAGCGCCGCGAGTTCATCGCGGCAAGCCTTGGCCAATGCGTCTGTGATGTCTTCGTTGAATCGCGCCTGCACGATCCCGATGCGGAGGCCCTTGCCGTCGAGCGCGACGTCGGCGCCCTTGTTCGCGTGTTGCATCAGAGGTTTTCTTTCGAGATGTAGCCGGCGATCTCGAGGCCGTAGCCGGCCGCCATGCTGGGCATGCGGCGCGGCGTGCCGAGCAGGTTCATCTTGTGGACGCCGCACTCGCGCAGGATCTGGGCGCCGATGCCGTAGCTGCGCAGGTCCATGCGGCCGCGCTCGGGCGCCTGCGCCGGCCGCGCCGTGCCGTCGAACTGCGACAGCAGCTCGGCGCCGGTCTCGCCGCAGTTCAGCAGCACCGCCACGCCCTTGCCCTGGGCCGCGAGATGCGCCAGGCTGGCGTCGAGGCTCCAGGAATGCAGTGCGCGGTTGAGTTCGAGCGCATCGAGCACCGACAGCGGCTCGTGCACGCGCACGTCGACCGTGTCGCCGGCATCCCACTTGCCGCGCACCAGCGCCAGGTGCACGCCGTTGCTGGGCTTGTCCTTGAAGGCGTGGGCGGTGAACGGGCCCCAGGCGGTCTGGATCTCGCGGCAGCCGACCTTCTCGACCAGGGTCTCGGTGCGGCTGCGGTGCTCGATCAGGGCGGCGATGGTGCCGATCTTGATGTCGTGTTCGGCCGCGAACAGCTGCAGGTCGGGCAGGCGCGCCATCGTGCCGTCTTCGTTCATCACCTCGCAGATCACCGAGGCCGGCGAGCAGCCGGCCATGGCCGCCAGGTCGCAGCCGGCTTCGGTATGGCCGGCGCGCATCAGCACGCCGCCGTCGACCGCCTGTAGCGGGAAGATGTGGCCGGGCTGGACCAGGTCGGCGGCAACGGCGTTGGGCGCCACCGCGGCCTGAACGGTGCGCGAACGGTCGGCGGCCGAGATGCCGGTGGTGACGCCCTCGGCGGCCTCGATCGAGACCGTGAACGCTGTCGAGTGCTTGGCGCCGTTGCGCGCCACCATCGGCGGCAGCTGCAGCCGCTCGCACATTTCGCGCGAGAGAGTGAGGCAGATCAGGCCGCGCGCATGACGGGCCATGAAATTGATCGCCTCGGGCGTGACGTGGTCGGCGGCCAGCACGATGTCGCCTTCGTTCTCGCGGTCTTCCTCGTCGACCAGGATCACCATGCGGCCGGCGCGCAGCTCGGCCACGATGTCTTCGACCGGGGAGATCGGTGCGGGCGCACGGCCGCTGCGCGGGGCGCCGATCGGCGTGACGGATGCATTCATGGGAGCTTGTCTTGGGTGGGTGGTTGGATGGCGCCGGCCTGGAGCATGCGCTCCACGTAGCGGGCGACGGTGTCGATCTCGAGGTTGACCTGGCTGCCTGCCGTGAGGCCGCCGAGCGCGGTGTTCTCGACCGTGTGCGGGATCAGGTTGATGCTGACCTCGCTGCCGTCGGTGACGTCGTTCACGCTGTTGACGGTGAGGCTGACGCCGTTGATCGTGATCGAGCCCTTGTAGGCCAGGAAGCGGGCCAGCGCCGGCGGCGCCAGCACGCGCAGCTCCCAGCTTTCGCCGACGGGTTCGAAACGGCGCACCGTGCCGATGCCGTCGACATGGCCGGAAACGATGTGGCCGCCCAGCCGGTCGCTGGCACGCAGCGCCTTCTCGAGGTTGACCCGTGTCTGCGCTTCCGACAGGCCTGCGGTCTTGGCCAGCGATTCGGCCGAGATGTCGATGGTGAACAGCTTTTGCGCCGGGTCGAGGGTTGTGACGGTCATGCAGGCGCCGTTGAGCGCGATGCTGTCGCCGAGCCCCACGTCGTCCAGATAGCCGTCGGGCACCGCAATGCTGAGACGCTTGCCGTGGGAGGAAGAACTGCCGAGGTCGTGGACGGCGGCGATGCGCCCCACGCCGGTGATGATTCCGGTGAACATCGCCGCATTTTCGCAGAGATGCGGGGGCTGCCCGGCCCGCAGCCTAAAACTTGTCCCGGCCGGCGACGCGGGCGACGATCCGCAGGTCGGGCCCGATCGCCTCGAACGACCGGAATTCGAGCGCCAGGGCCTCGCCCAGCGCCGTCAGCGGGCCGCCCGCATGGGGCCGGCTGGCGATGCCCAGGCCGTCGCCGATGAACTTCGGCGCCAGGTACAGCAGGATCTCGTCGACCAGGCCTTCGCGCATCAGCGAACCGTTGAGCTTGTGGCCGGCCTCGACATGCAGTTCGTTGACTTCGCGCCGGGCCAGGTCGGCGAGCAGGGCGGCCAGGTCGACCTTGCCGTCCGCATTGGCCAGGCAACCGATGGTGGCGCCGCGGGCTTCGAGCGCCAGGGCCTTGGCCTCGTCGCGCGCGGCGGCGTAGATCCAGACCGGGCGCTCGACTTCGAACAGCCGGGCGTCGGGCGGGGTCTGCAGGCGGCTGTCGACGATCACCAGCGGCGGCTGGCGCACGGTCTCGACCAGCCGGACGTCGAGTCGCGGGTCGTCCTCGATCACGGTGCCGACGCCGGTCAGGATGGCGCCGGCGCGGGCGCGCCAGGCGTGGCCGTCGGCGCGGGCCCGCTCGCCCGTGATCCACTGGCTGGTGCCGTTCTCGAGCGCGGTCTTGCCGTCGATCGAGGCCGCGGCCTTGAGCCGGACCCAGGGGCTCTGGCGGACCATCCGGCTGAAGAAGCCGAGGTTGAGTTCGCGCGCCTCCATCGCCAGCGGCCCGACTTCGACCTCGACGCCGGCAGCGCGCAGGCGCTCGAAGCCCTGGCCAGCGACCAGCGGATTCGGGTCGGCGAGCGAGGCGACGACCTTGCCGATGCCGGCCTGCGCCAGCGCATCGCAGCAGGGGCCGGTGCGCCCGTGGTGGGCGCAGGGTTCGAGTGTGACGAACGCGGTCGCGCCGGCCGTCGAGGCGCCGCGCGCCGCGGCATCGCGCAGGGCCATCACTTCGGCGTGCGGGCCGCCGGTGCGCTGGGTGTGTCCGCTGCCGATCGTCCGGCCGTCGGGCGCGACGATGACGCAGCCGACCGCCGGATTCGGAGGCGCCGTGGTGCTGGCCGCACGGGCCAGCGACAGGGCCAGCCGCATCGCTTCGTCGGCGGTCAATGGCGAGCTCGGGGCAGGCGTCGGGGTCATGCGAAGGAGAGGTGTTTTCAGCGGTTCCAGCATTCCGCCTGGAGTTCGTCCGCAGCGCCGACGGCGGCGAGCCCGCGCACACCGGCATGGTCGAGTGTGTAGCCGCCGCACCGGTCGCCGGCTTGGGTGCCCAGGGGAAGTGCGGTCAAAGTGTAGCCGCTGCCCTGGGCGTCGGCGGGCTCGAAGACGATCCGGTAGTTGCCCGAAGGGACGGCCCGCAGGCCTTCGGGAAACTCCGCGGGGTCGCCTGGGTAGTGGCCGGTGGCGGTCGCGGCGCGCTCGAGCCAGTGTGCCGCCTGCAGCAGCCCGGCGCGGGCCTCCGCGCGCAGAGCGCGCTGCACATGGGCCTGGTAGCTGGGCAGTGCCAGCGCCGTCAGGATGGCGACCAGCGCCACCACCACCAGCAATTCGATCAGCGTGAAGCCGGGCTGGCAGCGGCGCGTCATTGCAGTTGCCGCCAACCCGGGCGAAGCAGGATGCTCCCCAGGCGCTGCATCGGCGGCGCCACCGGCTGGCCGGGCGCGGAGATCGATTTCTCGAGCCGGTCGCCCCGGATCCCGATGCCGAGGCCGGCTTCCAGCCGCGAAGGCTGGCCGCCGATGGCGGCCGGCAGGTGGGCGTAGAGCGTCGACCGGGGCGCCGAGCCGTTGAGGATGTCGAGCGTGGTGCGAAAGCGTCTGGCGGGCGTTGGCGGCAGGTCGAGGCGGCTGCCGGGCGCAGGCAGCTGGCTCCAGACATCGATCAGGTCGCCCTCGAACCAGCCCGGGTTCTGCAGCACGCGCTCGCCCGGCAGCGGCAGGTCGAGGAACCAGCCACGCCGCGCTTCGCTGCCGGCGTACGGCACCGGCTGCGATGACACGGTGCCGGCGCCGTGGGCGCCGTCCAGCTGCACGCTCTGGGCGACCAGGCCCGTGCGACCGTTGGCGACGGGCCCCCGGCCGGCGCCGAAGCGCGGTGTCGGCTCGCCGGCCTGGCCGGCCGTGCCGTGGCGCAGGATCGGCGTGTCGTCGTGGACCCCGTAGATCGTCTGCCCCTGGAGGCCCGGCCCGTCGGCGGGCGCGTTTCGACGGCCGGTGCCGAAGGCCACGATCAGACCGCCCTGCGGATGGGCCTTCCAGACCGGCGCTGCGGTGATCGGCTGGCGGATGGCTGCCGCGGACGCGTCGCGCGCCACGAACAGCGGAGCGCCGTCGAAGGCGGTCTTCCAGCTTCCTGCGCTTGCCGCGCGGAGGTCGAACTTCCACAGGTTGCCGAGYAGGTCGCCCGCGTAGGCGACATCGGCCGTGCCGTTGCCATCGAGATCGATCAGCCGCGGCACGCCGAGCCCGTTGCCGGGGCCGGGGGCGGCAGTGATGCCGAGCAGTTCGCGCTTGCGGTCGAGGTACTGGACCAGCAGCACCGCGGTGCCGCTGGCGCTGCGCTCGCCATTGCCGATCACCAGCGCCCAGCGGCCGTCGTTCATCGGGGTGATCTGGCGGCTGATCGAAGGATCGCCGGCTTCGGTCGCTGGCTCGCCCATGATCTCGCCGATGTCGTCGTCCAGGCTCGCGGGCGCGCTGCGATCCAGCACCACCGCGCGTTCGGCGCTGGCTCGATCGAACGCGGCCGGGTCGGTGACGTCGAGCACGAAGTAGCCCCTGCCGCCGGCGCCGAGGAAGGCGGCGAGGTAGCTTCGCCAGCCGCCGGGATCGCGTGTGCCCGGCGCGCCCAGGTACAGGTCGCCGACCAGGGGCGAGCCGTCGACCAAAGGCGCCGGCCGCCAGTCCGGACGGGTGAGTCGGGCCAGCCGGGCGTGCAGGCCTTCGGGGACGTAGGCGATTCTTTCCTCGCCGGTGCTGGCGTCGAAGCCGTGCAGCATGCCGTCGCCGGCGCCCACGTAGAGCATCGGCGGGCGCGCGGCGAGGGCGCGGCGGAAGCCGGCGTGGTCTTCGGCCGAGTACGCCGCGGCCGGCGCCGGCTGGTGCCAGAGCCTGGAATTCACGATCTCGCCATGGCGGGAGGTGCGGCGCCGCAGCGGCCCGCCCGGATTGCCGCCTTGCTCCTTGGCGCGGTCGCCGCGCAGGTAGGCCAGTCGGTCCTTGGCGTTCGCCTCCGCAGCGGCACGGTCCGATGCGCCATCTTCTGGGTCCATGAGCGCCGACTGCTGCGCCGGGGACAGCGAAGCCCATTCCCAGGGAATGCCGACGGCCGGCACGCCGCTGCCGGTGCTGCGGGCCGAAAGCACGACGCGGGCCGCCGGCCAGTCGTCGCCGTGGGCGTCCATGACGGAGGCGGTCGAGCGGGGCCGCGCGGGGCGGGCGGGCTCGGCTTCGGTGGCGACGGTCGCGGGCAGATCGCCCCACAGTCCGCGCGCATCCGGTGTGGGTCTGCCGTGCCGGAGCGCGTAGCCGGTGACCGATCCGGTCCAGCCGGCGGTGTCGTAGCCGGCCGCGAACAGCGCAGCCGCATGGCGGTCCGAGCGCGCACTGGCGGCCAGCGAGCTCAGGTGCGCCGTGGTCCGCTGCGTTGGCGGCGAGCCCGGTGGCGCGTCGAGTACCTCTGCGGTCGCGGCGGCGGCCCCGATGGCCGTGGCGAGGGCCGAGGCCCGCTTCACAAGTACCCGTCTCATGGCTCAGGACCTCGTCTTCTTGCGCACCAGCGTGCTCTGGATCACGGCTTGCGTCGCTGGCTTGCGTCCCCTGCCCACCGCAGTGACCCGGTAGATGTACGGCTGGTCTGCATCGGGGGCCAGCCGCTCGGCCTCGCCGCCCGCCGTCGCCGCCGAGGTGTCGTAGTGCAGCAGTTCGACCCAGTACCAGCCCTGAGTCCGTGAAACCGCGACCTTCTTCATGGCCTCGAGCGCCGCCCGATCGCCCCAGAAGCGCGGCGGAATCCGGTCGGGGATGCAAAGGCCTGCGGCGCACGAACGGGTGGACGTGCCGAGCCGGGCCTGCAGGGCGATCAGTTCGGCACGGCTTCGAGGGTAGGCGTGCCGGTCCTTCGAAGCCGCCGCGGGCAAGCTCGAATCCTCGCGCTGGATCTCGGATTCGGCCTCGCGAAGGAGCGCCTGCGCCCCCTCGAGCGCGCGCTGGTAGTCGCTCCCGTTGCCGGTCGCCGCCTCGTCCAGCAGCGCCGTGCGCGAGGCCGTGAGCACCAGCAGCGTGGCCAGCAGGGCCGTGACCATCACGACTGGCAGCGAGAAGCCGGCTTGCGATCGTGCGATGGGCGTGGCGATCATGCGTCGGCCCTACCGGGTCCGCAGGTGGAAGAGGTTGCGAAAGACCAGGTGCGTTCGGCCGCTGTGCGGTCTGTCGTCGCCGGCGCAGCCGCGGTAGGACCCGGTGGCCTCCGGGCCCTGCTCGTCGCCCGCCAAGTCGAGGCAGATCTCGATCGCCGTCACGGAGGGCCACAGATTCGCAGCCTGGACGGCGCTGGCGTCCATGTGCCGGATGCCGGCGCCGCTGTCGACCCGGTAGTCGACCTGGAAATCGGCGACGTTGCCGATCACGGGCTGCGAGGTCTTCATGCCGCGGCACATCAATTGTCCCTTGGCGTCGAGCGAAAAGGCGGCGCGGACCTGCTCCTGTTCCTGGTTGTCGACATTGGTCCCGTTGCAGTCGTATTGGGCCCAGTTCCTTGGCGAGCCGCTGCCCGCGGGCCAGCGGCCTCGCGCGTAGCCGATCGATACGCTGTCGGGCCGGCCACCCGCGCCTTCGGTGCCGGCGACGGAAGGCGCGGCTTCGTCAGGCCCCGCGGGCTCGGCTCCGAAGGTGTGAAGCCCAGTGGCTTCGTCGCGCCAGGGCTCCAGCGTGCTCGCCTGGCGCAAATGCTGGCCGATGACCTGCAGCGCATGCGAGCCCTGCTGCTGCAGCTGGCTCAGGTCGCCGATGCTGGCGGCCGCGCTGCGCGTCAGCAGCAGCGTGGAGAACGCCGTGGCGATCACGAGCAGGCCGACCGCCATGCCGGCCAGTAGTTCGACCAGGCTCAAGCCGCATTGCCGGCGGCGCGGGCCTGCATGGGGATCAGGGAGTGACATGGGCCAGATGACAAAGAAGCCCGGCGGGGCAGCGCACGCCCGCCACAAGGGGACCGACCTCGAACGGGGCGTCGAGCGCCGCTTCGGACCCCGCATGCGCGCTGGCGCGCCAGGCGACCATCACGCCCAGCGTCCGCGCCTGCATGGGCGGCGGATCGGCGGTCGTCTCGAACGCCATGCCGCGGCCCTGGGGCAGGGTGGCCGCAATGGCCTGTTTCCAGCTGAGGATGTCTCGGCGCGCGAGCGTGGCGGCGTCGCATGCGGTGTCGCGGCAGGCTGGCGACGGCGCCGGCAGTTCCCACTGGGTGGCCTCGGCGGGCAAGGGGCTCATTCCGACGGGGTGGGCGCGGATGCGCTCGCCCAGGTCCTCGATCAGGCGGATCGCCTGGGCGCGATGAGCGGTGGTTCGGGCATCGGCCAGGGCGCGAAGCTGCACGCCGAGCAGGCCGAAGGCGACTAAGGCCAGCAGGGTCAGCGAGACCAGCGATTCGAGCAGTGTGATGCCCTGCTGCAGGTGCGGGCGGCCGGCGCGGTTCAGCATCTGTCGGTACCGTGAAGGGTCTGCAGCCGGCCGGCGGAAGACATGCACATGACGCGCGCGGCCTTGTCGTCGCTGCTGCGCTCGGGCCTCAGCGTGAAGCGAAAGGCGCCCAGGTTGTGAAAGCGGCCCGAGCGGTTGAGGTTCAGGTAGGTCGAAGGGGCGGCCACGCTGACCGTCGCCTCGACGCCGCGGGGCGCCGGCCAGGCCTGGATCAAGGCCTCGCCGGGGTCGTGTCGCCCGTTGCCGTCGGTGTCGGCGAACAGCGTCCAGCCGCAGCTCCAGTCCTGCTCGCTCGCCGGTGTGCAGCCGCCGCCTGAAGCCCGCCGCAGCGTGACACCGCCGCCGCGCCGGATGGCCTCCGAGCGCGCCGTGTAGAGGGCGGCGCGCAGGCCTTCCTCGGCAGCCCGCAGGCGGTAGCGTTCGAGGGTGCGGCCGAAGGCCGGCATTGCGAGCCCGACCAGGATCGCGACGATCGCGAGCACCGCCAGCACTTCGACCAGCGTGAAGCCGGACATCGGCGCGAAACGGGACAGCGGGGCGGAGGTGGGCATGACGGCCCGGATGCTAGAAGCCAAAGCACCGTCCGTGGCGTCGAGGCGCCTGCCGGGCCGCTCCCACGCGCAAGCGGTCGCTGGCTGCGCCGCCGTGACGATTCAGGAGGAAGTTGCCGGCAAGCTGACCCGCCGCGAACTCAGATGTCCCTGAGCAACTGCCTGAACTCGTCCACGTCCTCGAAGCTGCGGTAGACCGAGGCGAAGCGCACGTAGGCCACCTTGTCGAGCCGCTTGAGCTCGCGCATGACCAGTTCGCCGACCTTGGTCGATTCGATCTCCCGCAAGCCGCTGGACAGCAGCTCTTGTTCGATGCGCAGCAGCGCGATGTCGATCTGTTCGATGCCGACCGGCCGCTTGCGCAGCGCCAGCATCATCGAGGCCCGCACCTTGGCGGTGTCGAAGTCGGCCCGGCTGCCGTCCTTCTTGACCACCACCGGAAAGTTGACGTCCGGCCGCTCGTAGGTGGTGAAGCGCTTGTCGCAGCCTCCGCACTGGCGCCGGCGGCGCACGAAGTCGCCGTCTTCCGAGACCCGGGTCTCCATGACCTGGGTCTCCAGATGACCGCAGAAGGGGCACTTCATGCGCTGTCGTGCCGGTTATTTGTAGACCGGGAAGCGGCTGGTGAGCGCGTGCACCTTGGCCCGCACCGCATCGATGTTCGCTGCGTCGCGCGGGTTCTCGAGCACGTCGGCGATCAGGTTGGCGGTGGCGCGCGCTTCCTCGTCCTTGAAGCCGCGGGTGGTCATCGCCGGCGTGCCGATGCGCACGCCGCTGGTGACCATCGGCTTTTCGGGGTCGTTCGGGATCGCGTTCTTGTTGATCGTCATGTGGGCCGCGCCCAGCACGGCTTCGGCTTCCTTGCCGGTGATGCCCTTGGCGCGCAGGTCGACCAGCATCACGTGGCTTTCGGTACGGCCGCTGACGATGCGCAGGCCGCGCTCGGTCAGCGTCTCGGCGACGATCCGTGCATTGGTCACGACTTGCTGCTGGTAGGCCTTGAACTCGGGCGACAGCGCTTCCTTGAAGGCCACCGCCTTGGCCGCGATCACGTGCATCAGCGGGCCCCCCTGCAGGCCGGGGAAGATGGCGCTGTTGATCGCCTTCTCGTGCTGCGACTTCATCAGGATGATGCCGCCGCGCGGGCCGCGCAGGCTCTTGTGGGTGGTCGAGGTGACGACGTCCGCGTGCGGCACCGGGTTCGGGTACACGCCTGCTGCCACCAGGCCGGCGTAGTGGGCGATGTCGACCATGAAGATGGCGCCGACATCCTTGGCGACCTTGGCGAAGCGCTCGAAGTCGATCCGCAGCGAATAGGCCGAGGCGCCGGCGATGATCAGCTTGGGCAGGTGCTCGTGCGCCTTGCGTTCCATGGCGTCGTAGTCGATGGCTTCGTCGGCGTTCAGGCCGTAGCTCACGACATTGAACCACTTGCCGCTCATGTTGAGGGGCATGCCGTGGGTCAGGTGGCCGCCTTCGGCCAGGCTCATGCCCATGATGGTGTCGCCGGGCTTCAGGAAGGCCAGCATCACGGCCTCGTTGGCCGAGGCGCCGCAATGCGGCTGCACGTTGGCGGCGTCGGCGCCGAAGATCTGCTTGATGCGGTCGATGGCCAGCTGCTCGGCCACGTCGACGTGCTCGCAGCCGCCGTAATAGCGCTTGCCCGGATAGCCCTCGGCGTACTTGTTGGTGAGCTGCGAGCCCTGGGCGGCCATGACGGCCGGCGAGGCGTAGTTTTCGCTCGCGATCAGCTCGATGTGGTGCTCCTGGCGGGCGTTCTCGGCCTGGATGGCAGCCCAGATTTCAGGATCGGTCTGTTCGACCAGGATATTGCGGTGGTACATGGCAGTCCTTCAAGACGATGGTCCTTGTTCTTCAACCAAACAAGGGCTGCCCAGGCGAACGGCTGATCACCCGCAAACGAACCGCGGGCGGCACGCTTCCCAGTGGTAGTCCACGTCAGCGCAATGCACCTGAAAAGGGTTGCGCCTATCGCCAGTCGCGTGCCGGCCGAGTGTAGCCGACGGCGGGCGCCGGCGCGGCCCGAAGGGCTAGGAATCGCCGAGCAGGGCGACTTGCTGCGGATCAGGCTGGGCCGGCTTGGCCGCTGCCGGCGGCGCCACGACCTGGACCGGATTGGCGCGCGGCGCCGGCGTCGTCGTGGGCGGCGCGCGGCCGGCGACCACCTGGCGCAGCCGCTCGTGCTCGGCCAGCACCTTGCCGGCATAGCCGCCGTCCTCGGTCAGATTGGCGGCGCCGACGTAGTAGCGCAGGCCGCCCTCGAGGGAGCCGGCGCGGGCGATGCATTCCTGCAGCACCTTGACGCCGACGCGCATGTTGGTCACCGGGTCGAAGGCGGTCAGGGTTCCGCCGGCGCTTTCGTACTTCTCGCCGTGGACCCGGGTCATGACCTGCATCAGGCCCTGGGCGCCGACCTGGCTCTGGGCGAAGGGATTGAAGCTGGACTCGACCGCCATGATCGCCAGGATCAGGGTCGGGTCGAGCTTGGTTTTCTTGCCGAGGTCGAAAGCCTCGGCGACCAGCACGCTCAATGGCTCGGCCGCCACCCGGTACTTCTTGCTGAGCCAGTAGGCCACCGCGGCCTGCTGCTTGGGCAGTTCGTGAGGGCTGGCGGCGGTGGTCCGCTCGATCGCGGTGGGCTCCAGGTCGCTGACCTCGACGGCCTYGGGCACGGGCTTGCGCGATTGCAGCCAGCCCATCAGCTGCTCTTCGCCGGTCTGCCGCAGGTCCGGGCGGGCGGCCAGCGCCAGAACGGCGAACACGGTCGCCAGCCCGAGCAGGGCGAAGCTGTTGTGGGTGATCTCGAAGAAGCCGTCGACCACGTCGGACACGAAGGTCCGTAGCCCGCGGGCTGTGGCATCTAACGCCTGTTTCATCGCTCTTCCTTTCTGTGCGGCACCCGTTCGCAGCGCCACGGGGGCGGAGCAGAAAGGAAGCGGCGCTTGGATTGGTACGAATCAGGACCGCGCGAAAAATAGGGAGAGAGCGCGGCCGCCTGATCAAGCCGGCAGATGCCGGCAGCGGATTTGGGAGAGTCCGGCCACTCGGGGGCTCGGGAAAGATTGGCATTCTAGGGACCGCTAAATATCTGGTCAAGAATATAAGATAGGTCTGATATTCTAATTTCGATGTAAAGAAATGTATGAAATAGTGCACGAATCGGCTGCACGAGATCCATTGAAAACGCGATTTGCAATCCATCCGCATAGCGCATAGGCTCTAATTGCCTGAGCTATCAGGCGTCTACCAAGGTCCAGTGGCCCGACGAGCAAAATCCGACGGTCCAGCGGCTGAGGCCCAACGGTGGCAATCCCTTGCTGCCAGCATGACCGGAACGATTGAACTTCCGGTCGAGCGAAAAGATGGCATGGGCGTTTCGCCCGCCATCGAGCCCGGAGGCCTGACTTCGCGTCGAGCCGCCGGGCTTTCTCACTTTGGGGCCGCCATGGGTTTGGGGCACACTCCCCATCGATGAATGCTGCTTTGCTGAAACAGAACAAATGGGTGCGGCGCGGGCTCTGGACGCTGCTGATCCTGCTGGCGGTCTGGGTGATCGCATGGCTGGCGGTACCGCCGATCGTCAAGGGCCAGGTGCAGAAGATCGCCAGCGACAAGCTGGGCCGCCAGGTCACGGTGGGCAAGATCGAGTTCAAGCCCTGGACGCTCGAGCTCGCGGTGAACGACCTGCGCATCGCCACTGCCGACGGCAGCCAGCCGCAGGTCGCCGTCAAGCGCATCTATGTCGACGCCGAGCTGCAGTCCATCCTGCGCCTCGCACCGGTGATCGACGCGGTCCGGATCGAGGCGCCTGCGATCCAGCTCACGCACCTCGCCGATGGCCGCTACGACATCGACGACATCCTGGCCCGGCTGACTCCCGCGCCGGAGCCCCCCGATGCGCCCAAGAAGGACCCGCCGCGGTTCGCCGTCTACAACATTGCCATCACCGACGGCGCCGTCGACTTCAGCGACGAAACCGTCAAGCGCCGCCACGAGCTGCGCGAATTCGCACTCAGCGTGCCCTTTCTGAGCAACCTGGCCTCCAAGCGCGAGATCAAGACCGAGCCGAAGCTGGCCTTCGTCCTCAACGGCAGCAAGTTCGATTCGGCGGCCGAGTCGACGCCGTTCGCCGCCAACCGCAAGACCGACGCCCGCATCAACTTCCAGGGGCTCGACCTGGTGCCCTACCTGGGCTACATCCCGGGCGGGCTGCCGGCGGCGCTGAAGGCCGGCAAGCTGGATGCCGACCTGAAGATCGATTTCGAGCAGGCGGCGACGGCCGGGCTCAAGATCACCGGGAGCATCGCGGCCAACGGCATCAAGGTGGTGGACGCGAAGGGGCACGACCTGCTCGCCTTCGATGCGCTCAAGGTCGCGCTGGCCGACGTCCGTCCCCTGGAGCGCGTGATTCATCTGAGCGAAGTGGCGCTGGCCGGGCCCGATCTGGTCGTGGCCCGCGATGCCGCGGGGCGCCTCAATCTGCTGGCGACCGACCCGAGCACCGGCGCGGCCGACAAGCCGGCGGCCGCGCCGGCGCCGGCCGCCGACGGCGCGGCCCCGCCGGCCGAGCCGCAGCCCTGGCGGATCCAGGTCGACAAGGTGGCCCTGAGCGACGGCCAGATCGGCTGGCGCGACCAGACCACCCGGCCCGCAGCGGCGATCGACGTCAAGCAACTGGCGCTCGAGGTCCAGGCCGTGACCTGGCCGATGGAGAAGCCGGCCACCTTCAGCGGCTCGACTTCAGTGGGCGGCGCGCCCATCAAGTTCAGCGGCGAGGCGACCGACAAACGGGCCCGGGTCGCCACCGAGATCGACGCGCTGCCGCTGTCGCTGGCCGCGCCGTATCTGGCGCAGAGCCTCGAACCCTCGCTCGACGGCAAGCTGAGCGGCAAGGTCGATGTCGAGTGGACGCAGCCTGAGCTGAAGTTCAAGGCCCGCAGCGTGGTCGCCGACGGGCTGGCCCTGACGCAGGAAAAGACGGCGCTGGTCAGCGTCGGCCGCTTCGAACTGGTCGACGCCGAGGCCGACATGACGAAGCACACCCTGACCGTGGCTTCCTTCACCGCCTCGAATCCGAAGCTGCGGGTCGCGCGCGACAACGAGAAGCGCTGGATGTTCGAGCGCTGGCTGAAGGCGCCCGCCGACAGCAGCCAGGCCGGCACGGCCGACGCCAAGGTGGCGGCGCCCAAGGATCCGAAGGCGGCCGAGGGCGCGCCGGCGGGCGCCAACACCACGCCGTGGTCGCTCGCCATCGGCAAGCTGGCGATCGACAACGGCGCGCTGAGCTACGAGGACAACGCCGGAGCCACGCCGGTGGCCTTCGAGATCAGCGCCTTCACGCTGAACGCGCAGAAGCTGGCGCCGAACACGGCCACCGTGTCGCCGCTCAAGCTATCGGGCCGCATCGCTGCCGGGCGGGCCGAGGCGGGGCGCTTCGAGTACGACGGCAATCTGGTGCTGAAGCCGATCGCGGCCGAAGGCCGGCTGGTGGTGGGCTCGCTGCCGGCCCATGCCTTCAAGGCCTACTACGCGGACGCACTCAATATCGACATCCGCCGCGCCTTCGCCAGCTACCGCGGCACGGTCAAGGTCGCGACCCTGCCGGCGGGCCTGAGCGTCAACCTGGCCGGCGACACCGCGGTCGACGAATTTCGCGCCAACAGCGTCGTGCTGACGCAGGCGCCCGGCCTGTCGAGCAACCGGCAGCTGCTGAGCTGGAAGACGCTGGGCCTGCGTGGCCTGCAGGTGGCGATGGTGCCCGGCGCGCCGCTCAAGGTCGACGTCCGGGAGACCTCGCTGACCGATTTCTACGCCCGCGTGATCATCGACCCGACCGGCAAGCTCAACCTGCTGTACCTGGTCAAGCAGCCCGGCGAGCCGGCGGCCGGCGAGGCTCCGGCGGTCGAGGTCGAAAGCAAGCGCAGCCTGGGCGGCACCACCACGACCACTGCCCGGCCGCGCTCGGCAAGGCCCCGCGCGCCGGCGCCGCAGCAGGCGCCGCCGCAGGAGCTGGTGGTCGGCGGCGGCCCCGACACACCGGCCGCGGCACCGGTGGCGGCCGCGCCGGCGCCGGTCGACAACGCGATGGCGCCGGTGATCAATTTCGGCCCCATGAGCCTGGTCAACGGCAAGATCGACTTTTCCGACCTGTTCATCAAGCCCAACTACTCGGCCGACCTGACCGAGCTGACCGGCAAGCTGAGCGCGTTCTCGTCGAAGCCCCAGGGCGACAAGCCCGCGCTGGCCGACCTCGAACTGCGCGGCAAGGCACAGCAGACCGCCTCGCTGGAGATCACCGGCAAGCTCAATCCGCTGGTCAAGCCGCTCGAGCTCGACATCACGGCGCGGATGAAGGAGCTCGACCTGCCGCCGTTGTCGCCCTACACGATCCGCTTTGCCGGCCACGGCATCGAGCGCGGCAAGCTCAGCATGGATGTCAACTACAAGATCGCCCCCGACGGCACGTTGACCGCGAGCAACAAGCTGGTGCTGAACCAACTGCAGTTCGGCGAGCAGGTCGAGGGGGCCCCAGCCAGCCTGCCGGTGCGGCTGGCGGTGGCGCTGCTGGCCGACCGCAACGGGGTGATCGACATCGACCTGCCGCTGCGCGGATCGATCAACGACCCGCAGTTCAGCGTCGGCCCGCTGATCCTGAAGGCGATAGTGAACCTGCTCGCCAAGGCCGTCACCGCGCCCTTCGCGCTGCTGACCGGCGGCTTCGGCGGCGGCGGCGGGGACTCCAGCACGATCGCTTTCGCGCCCGGCAGCGCCGAGCTGTCCAAGGAGGCGAAGGAAAACCTCGACAAGGTGGCCAAGGCGCTGAACGACCGGCCGGGCTTGCAGATGACCGTGGTCGGCACCGCCAGCCTCGATAAGGAGCGCGACGCCTACCAGCGCCAGCGGCTGCGCGAGATGACGCAGGCCGAGAAGCGCCGAGTCGCGATCCGCGCCGGCAAGGACGCGGCCGAGGTGGCACCGGTCACCGACGCCGAATACCCGGAATTGCTGACCGCCGTCTACAAGCGGTCGGAGGTCACCAAGCCGCGCAACGTGGTCGGCCTGGCCAAGGACCTGCCGGTCAAGGACATGGAAGACCTGCTGCTGGCCAGCATTCCGGTCGACGAGGAGTCGATGCGGCAGCTGGCCGTGGCGCGGGGCGCCGCGGCCCGGGACTACCTGCTCGAGCAGAAGCTGCCGACCGAACGGCTGTTCCTCGGCGCGGTCCGCACCAAGGCCGAAGGAGCCGACTGGAAACCCGGCGCCGAACTGAAACTGGCGACCCGTTGACCCGCAGCACCGCAAGTCGGTGAAAATGGAGCCATGCGCCGGCCAAATGCCGGCGCCTCGCTTTTTCCTCAAGATAACGACATTCGCTCAGTGACTTCAACTTCCTCCAAGCCTCACGACCTCCAGTCCCTCGACACCTTGACCGGGGGTGCCTTCACCGCGCCGACCTCTGGCGAGCGCGCCCAGCGCATCCGGGATTGGCTCGCGGCCAACCCGACGCCCGAGCAGATGCAGGACGTCTTCAAGGAGCTGAGCGGGCGCGACAAGGGCGCCGCCCGGCTGCTGCGCGAAAAGCTCGACGAGCTCAAGCGCGCCAAGAGCCAGGAGGCGATCGCGGTCGAATGGGCCCACAAGGCCGAGGCCCTTCTGGCCCAGCCGAAGCTCAACATCGCCGATGCGCTGGCCTGGCAACGCGACGCCGCCAAGGCCGGCGCGCCGCTGTCGCGCGAGCCCCTGGCCGGTTTCAAGGCCCGGCTGGCCGAGCGCGTGAAGGGCATCGAGGACCTGCAGCACCGGGCCCAGGTCCATCGCGAGGCGGCGGTGCTGCTGGCGCAGCGCTTCGAGGTGCTCTCGACCAAGAGCTGGCGCGATGCCCAGGGCGTCGAAGAGGCCCTGCGGGCTGACGTGGCGCACTGGCAGCAGCAGGCAGCCGAAATCGTGGCCGACCCCAACTGGAGCAGCCTCGATGCCCGATTCGCGCCTCAGCTCGAGTCTTCCAAGGCGCAGCTGCTGGTGGTGTCCGACGCCTTCCACGGCGCCCTGACCCTGGCCGTTGCCGCCGCCGCGGACGCCGCGGCGCCGTTGCCGCCGGTGCCGGTCTGGGCCGACGAGCTGCGGGTGGCCCGTGGCGGCACGCCCGAGGCCGCGCCGGCGCCAGCCAAGCCCCCCGCGCCCAAGGTCGACCCCGAGAAACGCGCCGCCGCGCAGGATGCGGTCCAGGCCGCGCTCGCCAAGCTCGAACAGGAAACCGCCGAGGGCCACGGCAAGGCCAGCGCCGGGGCGGCCGCCGCGCTGCGTGCGGTGCTCAAGGACCACGGCAAGCTGGTCGAGCCGCCGCTGGAGGCCCGCGTCCATGCGGCGCTGGTGGCCGCAGGCGAGCTCGAAGGCTGGCAGCGCTGGAGCGCCGACAAGGTGCGCGAAGACCTGGTCGCCAAGGCCGAAGGGCTGCTCAAGCGGCCCGAAGGCCAGGCGCTGGGCGGCCGCAAGATGCAGGAAACCCTGCGCGCACTGCGCGACCAATGGAAGCAGGCCGACCAGGGCGGCGTGCCCAACCATGCGCTCTGGAAGCGTTTCGACGAAGCCTGCAACGAAGCCCACAAGGTGGTCGAGGCCTGGCTCGAGAAGGTCCGTGCCGACGCCGCCGAGCATCGGGCGCTGCGCACCGCGCTGATCGAGGAAGTCAAGGCCTGGGCCGCTGAGCACGCCCAGGCGTCCGACCTGAAGGCGCACAACCGGGCCCTGCACCAGTTCGCCGATCGCTGGCGCGATGCCGGGCATGTCGGCGAAAAGGTGTTCGCCGAGCTGCAGGCCCAGTGGAACGAGGCCTTCGGTGCCGCCCGTGCGCCATTCGAATCGGCCCAGAAGGCCAGCGTCGAGCGTCGCCAGGCGATGATTGCCGAGGCGGCCGAACTCGGCGCGGCGCCGATGCTGCGCATCGACGCGGTCAAGGCGCTGCAGCAGCGCTGGCAGCATGAGGCGCAATCGGTGCCGCTCGAGCGCCGCCACGAACAAAAACTCTGGGACGCCTTCCGGGCCCCGATCGACGAAGCCTTCAACCGCAAGACGGCCGAGCGCGAGAAGGCTTCGGCCGCGATGAGCGAGCACGACCGCAACGTGCTGAATGCCTCCAAGGCGCTCGAGGCCGCCAACAGCACCGGCGATGCCCAGAAGATCCGCGCCGCGGTGGCGCAGCTCGAGGCCGCCCTGCGCGGAGAGGCGCCGCCGCCCGCGCCCGCGGCAGCGCCGGCCAGCGCGCCGAGCGATGGTCCCGCGGTCGGGGCGACCGAAGTGGTTGCCCCGGGGCAGGCGGCGGCCGAATTCGGCGAGAGCGCCGGCCAGGCGCCGGCGCCCGAGGATGCGGATGCGCTGCCGACGGCCGCGCCGGCCGACGCCCCCGCGGCGCCCGACCTGGTGGCGCCGGCCGATGGCGCCGACCCTTCGGCGCGTGCCGATGCCGAAGCCGCACCGGCGCCCGTGGCACCCCCGAAGCCGGCACCGAAGCCGGTGATCGCCGTGCGCGGCGACGACCGTCCCGGCAACAAGAAGGCCGAGGCCATGCCCGCCGGCCGCGGCGGCAAGTTCGGCGATCGCCGCGATGCGCGTGGCGGCCCGGGCGGCCGCACCGGCGATCGCCCGGCACGGCCGGGCGAGCGTGGCGCATCCGCCGGCGGCGGCCGCTTCGGTGATCGCCCGCCGCGCTTCGAAGACCGCGGTCCCCGCCTCGGCGACGCGGCTTTCCGGGCCCAGCGCGAAGCGCTCGAGCGGGCCGAATTCGCACTGCGCAAGCTGGCGTCGCAGGCCCATGGCGAAGCGCTCACGCAGGTGCTCGGCGCCTGGGAGAAGCGCGACGCCGCGCAGTTGCCCAGCGTCCAGGAGCTGGGCCGCGCGGTGACGCCGGCGGTGCGCAGCAGCTGGTCGCAGGCGATCGGCGCTGCGCCGTCGGCCCAGGCCGCCGACGCCGCCGAAGCGCTGCTGCGGCTCGAGATGGCGGCCGAAGTGCCGACGCCGGCCGAGCAGCTCGATGCCCGCCGGGCCCTTCAGCTCAAGCTGTTGACCCGGCGCGGCGACCCGACCCCGGAACAGACCTGGGGCCAGGACGCCGGCAAGGTGCTGGCTGCCAGCCACGACGCTGCTTCGGCGCGCCGGCTGCAGAACGCACTCAAGGCACTGCTGCGCAAGTAAGGGGTAAGGGCGGCGGCCGTCCCGAAAGGGGCGGTCGTGCTCAGCGGCTTGGCGGCGCCTTGAAGAAGGCGTCGAACAGCCCCACCAATCCGGCAAACTCGGCTTCCAGCGCCGAGCGGTTGACGAAATACGCCTCGCAGGCGACGGCGAAGAACTCGGCTGGCGACTGCGCGCCGTAGGGATCGAGCCAGGGCGCCTCGCCGCCGAAGCGCTCGGCCACGATCGCCTTCTCGCGCAGCGCCTCGTAGGCCGGCTGCAGGGTCGCGAACCAGGCGGCGCGGGCTTCACGCGCGCTGCGCGTGCCAAGAAAACCGGGCGGCAGCGGCGGGCAGCCGTCGGCTTCTCCGCTGCGCATGTCGATCTTGTGGGCAAATTCGTGGATCACCACGTTGTAGCCCTCGGCCCGCGTGACGCTGCTCGCGAGCACGTCCTGCCAGCTCAGCATCACCGGCCCGCGGTCCATGGCCTCGCCGGCCACGATCTCGTCGTACTGGTGGACCACGCCGCTGGCGTCGGTGGTCGTGCGGTGCGCCACCACTTCGGACGGGTGCACGACGATGCCGACGAAATCGTCGTACCAGGCCAGGCCGCCTTTCAGGTGCAGCACCGGCAGCACCGCCTGGGCGGCGATCGCCAGCGCCACCTCGTCGGTGATGACGAAGCCGTGCGCGCCATGGAACTCCTTGTCGCGCAGGAACGCTGCCGCCAGCGCGCGCAGCCGTTCGAGGTCGGCCGCCGGGCGTTCACCCAGGAAGCGATAGCGCGCCAGCGTGGCCTGCCAGAGGGCGTCGGGCAGGCCGGGAGGCGGGCGCAGCTTGCGCAGCCAGCCGAACATCAGCGCAGATCGACCCGCTGGACGCCCGCGCTCGACAGGCACAGCAACTGGGCGCGTGGCGGATGCGCCGCCGCGTCCCAGTCGCTCAGCACGATGCGCCGCATGCCGTCGCCGAGGTCGTGGGCCGCCGGCCGGTGGGTGTGGCCGTGCACCAGCGTCCCGGCGCCGGCCTGCCGCAGCCAGTCGCGTGCGGCGTCGGCATCGACATCGGCCCAGACCATGTCGGGACTGCGCTTGCGGTCCTCGCTCTGGGCCCGGACCGAGCGCGCGAGCGTGCGCCGCTCCTCGAGCGGACGGGCCAGCAGCGCCTGC
Source organism: Variovorax sp. 10N432 (assembly GCF_056394465.1). Lineage (NCBI taxonomy): Bacteria > Pseudomonadati > Pseudomonadota > Betaproteobacteria > Burkholderiales > Comamonadaceae > Variovorax > Variovorax sp. 10N432. The sequence goes on along the minus strand of NZ_JBFTHX010000007.1, from coordinate 182,015 downwards.
TGCCACTCGGGCGTGCGCACCTGGGCCCGAAAACGCAGGTAGTCGGTGTCTTCGAGGCACAGGGCGTCGCCATGGCTGAGCAGCCAGCGCTCGCCGTGCAACACCAGCACCGTCGGGTCGGCGAGCAGCGTCATGCCGCAGCGCGCCGCAAACTCGGCGCCGACCAGGAAGTCGCGGTTGCCGTGCATGAAGAACAGCGGCCGGCGCGCGGACGCGGCCCGCAGCACCTCGGCGCACTGGGCTTCGAAGCCGGGCAGGCCGGCGGCGTCGTCGCCGACCCAGACCTCGAACAGGTCGCCGAGGATGAAGATCGCGTCGGCCGGCGTCGTCTCCAGGTAGCCCTGCCAGGCTGCGACGGTGGCAGGCTCCGACGGCTGCAGGTGCAGGTCGGAGATCAGGTCGACCGTGCGCCACGCGGGCGGCGCGACGATCTCGGGAAATGCCATGGGCGGCTCGTCAGGCTCAAGCCTTGACGACGGCCTTTTCGATCACCACGTCTTCGAGCGGCACGTCGTCGTGGAAGCCCTTGCGGCCGGTCTTGACGGCCTTGATGCCGTCGACCACTTCCTTGCCGCCGACCACCTTGCCGAACACCGCGTAGCCCCAGCCCTGGGCCGAGGGTGCGGTGTGGTTCAGGAAGCCGTTGTCGGCGACGTTGATGAAGAACTGCGCGGTGGCCGAGTGGGGCGCGTTGGTGCGCGCCATGGCGACCGTGTAGTTGTCGTTCTTGAGGCCGTTGTTGGCTTCGTTCTGGATCTCGGCGCCGGTCGGCTTCTGGCTCATGCCGGGCTCGAAGCCGCCGCCCTGCACCATGAAGCCGGGAATGACGCGGTGGAACACGGTGTTGTCGTAGTGGCCCTTGGTCACGTACTCGAGGAAGTTGGCGACGGTCTTGGGCGCCTTGGCCTCGTCGAGTTCGAGCGTGATGATGCCCTTGTCCTTGATGTGCAGTTCGACTTGGGGGTTGCTCATGGTTGTGGTCCTTTGCTTATTTCGCCAGGGTGGCGGACTGGATGGTGATGGTTTCGAGCGGCACGTCCTGCATGCCGCCCTTGTTGCCGGTGCGCGCGGCGCGGATCTTGTCGACCACCTCGGTGCCCGAGACCACCTTGCCGAACACCGCGTAGCCGTGGCCGTCGGGGTTGGGAGCGTCGAGCATGGTGTTGTCCTTCACGTTGATGAAGAACTGCGCGGTGGCCGAATTCGGATCGGAGGTGCGCGCCATGGCGATCGTGTATTTGTCGTTCTTGAGGCCGTTCCTGGCCTCGAGCGGGATCGGCGCGCGGGTCGGCTTCTGCTTCAGGTCGGGCGTGAAGCCGCCGCCCTGGATCATGAAGCCGTCGATGACGCGGTGGAACACCGTGCCGTCGTATTGCTTGTCCTTGACGTATTGCAGGAAGTTGTCGACCGTCTTGGGGGCCTTGTCGGGTGCCAGCTCGATCACGATGTCGCCGGCCGAGGTGGCGAGCTTGACGCGCGGGGCGCCCTGCGCCCAGCTGGACACGGCGGTCGTGGCGATGGCCAGCGTGGCGGCCAGGGCCAGGGCCCGGCGGCGCGAAAAGGCTTGAAGAATCACGGGTGGATCGCTTTCGAAGGAGTGCGCCGCGGCGCGTTCAGGAAAGAAGAAGGCTTCAGTTGCGCACCGGCTTGCGCACCGCCGGCGTGGCCGGCGGCAGGGTGTCGGGCGCCGGCGCGCCGAACATCTGGCGCACCAGGGCCAGCTTGGGCGGCGCGGTCGTGTTGCCGGCCTCCAGCTTGAGCGCCCGGCCATAGGACTGGGCCGCCAGCCGCGCATACACGTCGCCGAGGTTTTCGTGCGCTGTCGCGTAGTCGGGGTTGAGCTTGATCGCCATCTCGAGGGCGGCGCGCGCCTTGTCGAACTGGCTCTGGGCCGCATAGAGGGCGGCCAGGTTGTTGTAGGGCTCGGGCAGTTCGGGAAAGTCCTGCGTCAGCGCCGTGAAGACCACGATCGCGTCGGCCTGCTTGCCCTGCTCGGTCAGGATCACGCCGCGCAGGAAGCGCATCTGCGGGTCGCGGGGCTTGCCCGCGATGTAGGCGTCGGCCTTGGCCAGCGCCTGGTCCGCCTTGCCCTGGCGCAGCAGGGTGTTGACGTCGGAATAGTCGTCGGCGTGGGCGATGCCGACCGTGAGGGCGACCAGCAGCGCCGCGACGGCCTGGACGATGCGCAGACGGGAGGAGGGGGCGAAAGCGGCGTGCGGCATGGTGTCTCGAGAGTTGGAGGGAATGGGCCTCGTAAACACGCGGAAAACATCCGGCGGTGGCCGTTTATACTTGGAAGATTGTAGCCGAGGGGTCTTTTCCAACCGCTCGTCGCCACACCCCCGTCACCCCTGAAAAACCCCATCGTTCGCCCGTTCCCTGCACGTGCGCGAATCGACGTTTCCGAGCCTCATGAGTCTTCGCATCTACAACACGCTCTCGCGTGAACTGGAGGAATTTACGCCTCTGCAACCCGGCAGGGTGCGCATGTACGTCTGCGGCATGACGGTCTACGATTACTGCCATCTGGGCCATGCGCGCTCGATGATCGCCTTCGACGTGGTGCAGCGCTGGCTCCGGATTTCGGGGCTGGACGTGGACTACGTGCGCAACATCACCGACATCGACGACAAGATCATCCGCCGGGCGGTCGAGAACGGCGAGAGCATCCGGGCCCTGACCGACCGCATGATCGACGCCCTGCACGAGGACGCCGACGCGCTGGGCATCGAACGGCCTACACACGAGCCGCGGGCGACGGAGTTCATTCCGCAGATGCTGTCGATGATCTCCACGCTGGAGCACAAGGGCCTGGCCTATCGCTCGCCCAACGGCGACGTCAACTACGCGGTGCGCAAGTTTCCCGGCTACGGCAAGCTGAGCGGCAAGAGCCTAGACGAGCTCCATGCCGGCGAACGCGTCGCGGTGCTCGACGGCAAGGACGATCCCCTCGACCCGGTGCTCTGGAAGAGCGCCAAGGCCAGCGAACCCGACGAGGTCAAGTGGGCGAGCGACTTCGGCCCCGGCCGGCCCGGCTGGCACATCGAGTGCTCGGCCATGGCCTGCCAGCTGCTGGGCGAGACGCTGGACATCCACGGCGGCGGCGCCGACCTGCAGTTCCCGCATCACGAGAACGAGATCGCCCAGAGCGAAGGCGCCACCGGCAAGCCGCTGGCACGCACCTGGATGCACAACGGCTTCATCAACATCGACGACGAGAAGATGTCCAAGAGCCTGGGCAACTTCTTCCTCATCCGCGACGTGCTGAAGAAGTTCGACGCCGAGACCATCCGTTTCTTCGTCGTCCGGGCCCACTACCGCAGCCCGCTCAACTACAGCGACGTGCACCTCAACGACGCCCGCAATTCGCTGCGCCGGCTCTACAACGCGCTGGCGCTGGTGCCGCCGGCGCCGGTCGCCATCGACTGGACCCAGGCCCATGCGGCGCGCTTCAAGGCCGCCCTGGACGAGGACTTCGGCACGCCCGAGGCCGTGGCGGTGCTGTTCGACCTCGCCGGTGAGGTCAACCGCACGCAGTCCGCCGAATCCGCCGGCCTGCTGAAGGCGCTGGCCGGCTGCCTGAACCTGCTGCAAGCCGACCCGCAAGCCTTCCTGCAGGCCGGCAGCACGCTCGACGACGCCACCATCCAGGGCCTGATCCTGCAGCGCGCGCAAGCCAAGGCGGCGAAAGATTTCGCCGAGGCCGACCGCATCCGCAACGAACTGCTGGCCCAGGGCATCGTGCTCAAGGACTCGGCGAGCGGCACCACCTGGACCTCGGCGCAGTGAGCGCCGCCGCCCGAACCATGGCTGCCGCCAAGGAGCCGATCGTCCAGGTCTTCACGCCCGATTACTGGGAAGAAGCCTGCAAGCACCTGGGCAAGAAGGACCGCGTCATGAAGCGGCTGATCCCGCGTTTCGGCGACGTCCGCCTGGAGTCGCGCGGCGATGCCTTCACGACGCTCGCCCGCAGCATCGTCGGCCAGCAGATCTCGGTGCCGGCGGCCCAGACGGTCTGGCGCCGCTTCGTCGAACTGCCGCGCAAGCTCTCGCCGGCCAGCGTGCTGAAGCTCAAGGTCGACGACATGCGCGGCGCCGGGCTGTCGGCGCGCAAGGTCGAATACCTGGTCGACCTGGCGATCCATTTCGACTCGGGCGCGGTGCACGTCGACGCCTGGGAAAACATGTCCGACGAGATGATCATCGCGGAACTGGTCGCGATCCGCGGCATCTCACGCTGGACCGCCGAAATGTTCCTGATCTTCCACCTGATGCGGCCCAACGTGCTGCCGCTGGACGACCCCGGCCTCATCAGCGGCATCAGCCAGAATTACTTTTCGGGCGATCCGGTCAGCCGCAGCGATGCCCGCGAGGTCGCCGTGGCCTGGGCCCCGTATTGCAGCGTGGCGACTTGGTATATTTGGCGATCGCTCGACCCGCTACCGGTCGCAATTTGAAAAACAGGAGAAGACGTTGGCGAAACGAACCTTTCTCGACTTCGAGCAGCCCGTGGCCGAGCTCGAAAGCAAGATCGAAGAACTGCGTTATGTCCAGACCGAATCCGCGGTCGACATCTCGGAAGAAATCGATCAGCTGGGCAAGAAAAGCCTGCAGCTCACCAAGGACATCTACAGCGACCTGACGCCCTGGCAGATCACCAAGATCGCCCGCCATCCGGAACGCCCCTACACGCTCGACTACGTGAACGAGATCTTCACCGATTTCGTCGAACTGCACGGCGACCGGCATTTCTCGGACGACCTGTCGATCGTCGGTGGCCTGGCGCGCTTCAACGGCACGCCCTGCATGGTGCTGGGCCACCAGAAGGGCCGCGACACCCGCGAGCGCACGACGCGCAACTTCGGCATGAGCAAGCCCGAGGGCTATCGCAAGGCGCTGCGCCTCATGAAGACGGCCGAGAAGTTCAAGCTGCCGGTCTTCACCTTCGTCGACACGCCGGGCGCCTACCCGGGCATCGACGCCGAGGAGCGCGGCCAGTCCGAGGCCATCGGCCGCAACATCTTCGAGATGGCGCAGCTCGAGGTGCCGATCATCGTCACCATCATCGGCGAGGGCGGCTCCGGCGGCGCGCTGGCGATCTCGGTCGGCGACCAGCTGGTGATGCTGCAGTATTCGATCTATTCGGTGATCAGTCCCGAAGGCTGCGCCTCGATCCTCTGGAAGACCAGCGACAAGGCGCAGGAAGCGGCCGATGCGCTCGGCATCACCGCGCACCGGCTGAAGGCGCTCGGGCTGGTCGACAAGATCGTCAACGAGCCGGTCGGCGGCGCGCACCGCGACCATCGCCAGATGGCCGCCTTCCTCAAGCGGGCGCTCAACGATGCCTTCCGCCAGGTCGGCGACCTGTCGACCAAGGACCTGCTCAACCGCCGCTACGAGCGGCTCCAGAGCTACGGCCGCTTCGCCGATACCAAGGCCGACAGCAGCAAGTGAGGCGCTGAGCACCGGGCAGGCCCGGCGCTCCACCGCCCGCTCGGTTTCCATGGAAAATCCGGCCGCCCAAGCTCTCGCGTCCTGGGCGGCGGCGCCGTTGCCGCTGGCGATCGCCTACAGCGGCGGTGCCGATTCGACCGCGCTGCTGCACGCGGCCGCGGCCCGCTGGCCCGGGCAGGTGCATGCCCTGCACGTGCACCATGGCCTGCAGCAGGCGGCCGATGATTTCGAGGCGCACTGCGCCACTGCCTGCGCGACGCTGGGCGTTCCGCWCCATTCGGCCCGCGTCGACGCCCGCCACGCACCCGGCGAGAGCCCGGAGGACGCGGCCCGCCGGGCACGCTACGCCACGCTGGCGGCGTTGGCGCTGGCCCGGGGATTGCGCCACGTGGCGCTGGCCCAGCATGCGGACGACCAGGTCGAGACGATGCTGATCGCGCTCGGCCGCGGCGCCGGCCTCGACGGCCTGGCGGGCATGCCGCGCTGCATGGAGCGCCACGGCGTGAGCTTCCACCGGCCGCTGCTCGACCTGCCTGCCGACGCGCTGCGCGCCTGGCTCGCCGCCGGCGGCGTCGCCCATGTCGTCGACCCCACCAACGCCGACCTGCGCTACACCCGCAACCGGCTCCGGCAGCTGGTGCTTCCGGCCCTGGAGGCCGCGCTGCCGCAGTTCCGCGAGACCTTCGCCCGCTCGGCGCGCAACGCGGCGCGGGGCTCGGCGCTGCTGGCCGAACTGGCGGCCCTGGACCTGGCGGAGGCCGGCGCGCCGCCGGCGCTGGCCGTCCTGCGGGCGCTGCCGCGGGAACGCCTGGCCAATGCGCTGCGCCACTGGCTGCGGCGCGACCACGGCGTGGTGCCGAGCGAGGCGCAGCTGGAGCAGCTGCAGGACCAGATCGCGGCCTGCAGCACGCGCGGGCACCAGATCCGCCTCAAGATCGCCTCCGGGCGGGTCGAGCGGGAGGGTGCTCTGCTGCATTGGTACAATGCTTCGCCCTTGTCGCAGTCCGCCGCCCGGGCGCGGAAGCGTTGAAGCTTCCGCAGGCGCGGAAGCGTTGAAGCGCTGAATCCGGTCCGGCGGGCGCATGAGTGCCTGCAGAGGCCAGCGCAGCCAGTCAGCCAGCGATGGCCGGCGATGCGGCATCCGAATCCTTCTCTTTGACTTTCACCCATGGCATTGATCGTTCATAAATACGGCGGCACGTCGATGGGCTCGACCGAGCGCATCCGGAATGTCGCCAAGCGCGTTGCCAAGTGGGCACGCGCCGGCCACCAGATGGTGGTGGTCCCGAGCGCCATGAGCGGCGAGACCAACCGCCTGCTCGGCCTCGCCAAGGAACTGGCGCCCGCCACCCCCGGTGCCGGCCACTACCGCGAACTCGACATGCTCGCCTCCACCGGCGAGCAGGCCTCGTCGGCGCTGCTGGCGATCGCGCTGCAGGCCGAGGGCCTGGAGGCCGTGAGCTACGCCGGCTGGCAGGTCCAGGTGAAGACCGACAGCGCCTACACCAAGGCGCGCATCGAGAGCATCGACGACGAGCGCGTGCGCGCCGACCTCGATGCCGGCCGCGTGGTCGTCATCACCGGCTTCCAGGGCGTCGACGAAGGCGGCAACATCACGACCCTCGGGCGCGGCGGCAGCGACACCTCGGCGGTGGCGATCGCCGCGGCGCTGAAGGCCCACGAGTGCCTGACCTTCACCGACGTCGACGGCGTCTACACCACCGATCCGCGGGTCGAACCCGACGCCCGCCGGCTCAAGACCGTGAGCTTCGAGGAGATGCTCGAGATGGCGAGCCTGGGCTCCAAGGTGCTGCAGATCCGCTCGGTCGAGTTCGCGGGCAAGTACAAGGTGCCGCTGCGCGTGCTGTCGAGCTTCACGCCCTGGGACATCGACATCGAGGAAGAAGCCAAGTCCGGCACCCTGATCACTTTCGAGGAAGACGAAAACATGGAAAAAGCCGTCGTATCCGGCATTGCCTTCAACCGCGACGAGGCGAAGATCTCGGTGCTCGGCGTGCCCGACAAGCCGGGCATCGCGTACCACATCCTGGGCGCGGTGGCCGACGCCAACATCGAAGTCGACGTCATCATCCAGAACCTGAGCAAGGACGGCCGCACCGACTTCAGCTTCACGGTGCACCGCAACGACTACGCTCGCGCGGTCGACCTGCTCAAGGACAAGGTGCTGCCGACCCTGGGCGCCGCCGACATCGTCGGCGACACCAAGATCTGCAAGGTCAGCATCGTCGGCATCGGCATGCGCAGCCACGTCGGCGTCGCGTCCAAGATGTTCCGCGTGCTGAGCGAAGAGGGCATCAACATCCAGATGATCTCGACCAGCGAGATCAAGACCTCGGTCGTGATCGACGAAAAATACATGGAATTGGCGGTCCGCGCGTTGCATAAAGCCTTCGATCTGGACCAACCGACGGCCTGAAGATGGCATAATCCAAGGCTCAGGAACTGTGACCGAGTGGCCGAAGGTGCTCCCCTGCTAAGGGAGTATGGGGTGTAGAGCCTCATCGAGGGTTCGAATCCCTCCGGTTCCGCCAATATTGATCTTCAATGATCTTTGAAAGCCCCGACGCTGATCCAGCGCCGGGGCTTTTTCATTGGAACAGGCGAATGCAGATTCAGTACAGAGGGCCTTTTGCCCTGAGGGGCTACGGCAAGGCGCTCGACGACGGGCGATTCGAGGCCGTCTTCGTGGTCACCGAGCCGACGGCGGCGGGCGAGATGGATTCGCATCTCGCGACCCACCTGTTCTTCGATACGGAGCCCGCAGCCGTCGCGGCTGCCGATGCCGCCGCTGCACAGTGGCTGGAGCGGCTCGTGACGGCCGCCGCCTGATTCAGCGCGCGGCGCGCGCTACCATTCCGCGATGCCTGAATTCACCCTGGAACTCGCATCCGTCGTCGCCGTGACCTTCGCCGCCATCATGACCGTCGGCTTTGCCTGGCGCGAGCGCAAGTGGGGCCCGGCGCTGATGATGGTCGGCATCGTGGGCTTCCTGGCCATCATCGCCTACGGCATCGTGCCGAAGTTCTGACTACTCGACGACCAGCCCCTTCAGGGCCGGATCGGCGGGCGGCACGCGCAGCTTCATGTCCTTGAGCGTCTTCACCAGCAGCCCGGCGATCATCAGGTTGCGGTGATGCTTGCTGTCGGCCGGGACGACGTACCACGGCGCGTCGTCGGTCGACGTGGCGGTCAGCGCCTTCTCGTAGGCCGCCTGGTAGGCCTCCCACTTCTTGCGCACCGCCAGGTCGTCGAACGAGAACTTCCAGTGTTTGTCGGGATCGTCGACCCGCGCCTGCAGGCGCACGCGCTGCTCCTGATTGCTGATGTGGAGCATGCACTTGACGATGACGGTGCCGGTCTGGGTCAGGAGGCGCTCGAAGTCGTTGATCTGGTCATAGCGCTGCCGGGTCTGGCCCTTGTCGATCCAGCCTTCGACCACCGGCACCAGCACGTCTTCGTAGTGGCTGCGGTTCCAGACCGTGATCTCGCCGGTGCGCGGCACCACGGCATGGCAGCGCCACAGGAAGTCGCGCGCGCGCTCTTCCTCGGTCGGCGCCTTGAAGGCCGTCACCTTGACGCCCAGCGGCGAGGTGCGCGAAAACACCCAGCGGATGGTGCCGTCCTTGCCGCTGGTGTCCAGTCCCTGCAGCACCAGCAGCAGCTTGCGCCGGCCTTCGGCGTGCAGCAGGTTCTGCAGCCGGTCGAGCTCGATGGCCAGTGCGTCGAGCTGCTCGCGCTGGGCGTCGTCGCCGCCGGAAGAGAACGGCGTGGCGGCCGGATCGACGCCGGACAGCTTGAACTTGGAACCGACACGGAATTTCTTGAAACTGGCCATGGCGGGGTCTTTCAGGTCTCGTCGTCGGGATCGATGGAGGCGCTCCAGCGGCTGTCCCAGTCGGCGCGCCGGGCGCCGTCGAGGTCACGCCGGTCGCGCTTGGTGGGGCGGCCCTGCTCGATGCTCAGCGCAGGTTCGCTGCCGAGCCGGCGCTGCTCGCGTGCCGCCGCCTGGGCCGCCAGGCTCTCGGGCGTTTCTTCGTAGAGCTGCTGGGCGACCGGGGCCGGGCCGCGCTGGCCGCTGATGCCACGCACCCAGACCACCCGCGACAGGCTGCCGAGACGCAAGCTGACCGTGTCGCCCACCTTGACCTCGCGCGAGGCCTTGGCGACATCGCCGTTGACCTGCACGCGGTTCTTGCCGATCTCGTCGGCGGCCAGCGAGCGCGTCTTGAAGAAGCGCGCCGCCCAGAGCCATTTGTCGATTCGAAGTCGGTCCATGAGTTCAGCGATTGTCGCGCGCCAGCGGGATTCGCACGACGGCGTCCAGCCCGACGGTGCGGCCGCCGGCCTCGCGGTTGTCCAGCGCGATGCTGCCGCCCAGGGCCAGCACGATCTCGCGGCAGATCGCCAGCCCCAGGCCGGAGCCGCTGCCCACGTCGCCGGCCGCGAACGGCGCGAACAGCCGCTGGCGCAGCTCGTCGGAGATGCCGCGGCCCTGGTCGCTGACCTGCAGCAGCGCCAGCTCGCCTTCGGCATGCACCCGCAACGTCAGCGCCGCGGCGCGCGGGCTGTGCTTGATGGCGTTGTGCAGCAGGTTGCGCGTGAGCTCCTGCAGCATCCAGAGATGGGCGCGCACCGGCACCGGCGCCGGATCCGTCGAGAGCTCGAAGTCGAGCGCCTTGTCGGCGACCAGCGGCGACAGGTCGAGCGCCACCGCGCGCACCGCGTCGGCCAGGTCCAGCATGACCGACTCGGGCTGCTGGCGCAGCTGCTCGACCTTCGCCAGCGACAGCATCTGGTTGGCGAGGGCGGTCGCGCGCTCGACGGTCTCGCTGATCTCGCCCAGCGCCTGGTCGGGCGGGACGTCGCCGCGGCGGGCCGACTGCACCTGCGCCTTGAGCACCGCGAGCGGCGTGCGCAGCTGGTGCGCGCTGTCGCGCACGAAGCGTTTCTGGTGGTCGAGCAGGCGCTGCAGCCGGCCCATCACCTGGGTCGTGGCGTCGATCAGCGGGCGCAGTTCGCGCGGCGCGTCGGGGGCGTCGATCGGTGACAGGTCGTCGGCGGCGCGGGCCTGGATCGCCTCGCCCAGCGCGCGAACCGGGCGGGTGGCGCGCTGCACCACGACGACCGTGACCGCGGCGATCACCCCCATCAGCACCAGCTGGCGCCACAACATGTCGACCAGCAGCTTGCGCGCCAGCGTCTCGCGCAGCTCCAGCGTCTCCGCCACCTGCACCACGGCCATCGCGCGTCCGCGGCCGCTGGCGATGGGCTGCAGCAGCACGGCCACGCGCACCGGCATGGCGCGGAACTCGGCGTCGTAGAAGTCGACCAGCGCGGCATAGGGCGGGCGGTTCGGCAGCTTGCCGCGCCAGAAGGGCAGTTCCTCGAAGCCCGAGACCAGCTGGCCGTCGAGCGCCGACACCCGGTAGTACATCCGGCTCTGGTTGTCGGCCTCGAAGGCCTCGAGGGCGGAGTAGGGGACGATGGCGCGCAGGGTGGCCGCCTCGTCGTAACCCTCGACGTCGAGTTGCTCGCCGATGGTCTTGGCCGAGGCCAGCAGCGTCCGGTCGTAGGCGGTCGTGGCGGCGGCCAGGCTCTGCCGGTACAGGCTCACGCTGTTGATCACGATGAACACGGCGATCGGCCCCAGGATGCCCATGAGCAGCCGGGCGCGCAGCGAGGTGGCCCGCATCACGCGTCTTCGCGCAGCAGGTAGCCCAGGCCGCGCAGCGTCATCAGCGTCGCGCCGGTGGCGGCGAGCTTCTTGCGCAGCCGGTAGACCACGACCTCGATGGCTTCGTACTGCACGTCGGCCTCGCCCGGAAACACCAGCTCGAACAGGCGCTCCTTGCTGACCGCGTGGCCGGGCTTGGCCATCAGCGCCTTCAGCAGCGCCAGTTCGCGCGGCGTCAGTTCGAGCACCTCGGCGCGGTGGTAGATGGCGCCGCTGTCGGGTTCGTAGCGCAGGCCCCCGACTTCCGGCAGGCGCGCCGTCGCCTCGGCGCCCTGGTGGCGCCGCTTGAGCGCCCGGATGCGGGCCTCGAGTTCGTCGAGGTCGAAGGGCTTGGGCAAGTAGTCGTCGGCGCCGGCGTTGAGGCCGACGATGCGGTCGCCGACCGTGCCGCGGGCGGTGAGCAGCAGCACCGGCGTGCGCAGGCCGGCGGCGCGCGCCTGGGCCAGCACCTGCAGGCCGTCGAGCCCGGGCAGGCTGAGGTCGAGCGCCACCACGTCGGGTTCGAGCGCCTGCCACTGGGCCAGCGCCTGGGCGCCGTCGCCGCAGATCCGGACGTCGATCTGGCGCCGTCCGAGCGTGCGCTGCAAGGTGGTTTGCATCGACGGATCGTCTTCGACTAGCAGCAGCTTCATGGCGCGATTTTCGGTGTTTACCCCAGTCCGAAGGACAGCCAACTGACAGCAGGGCGGCGCATCATAGCGGCGTCAGCTTCTACTCAGCTTGCCAAAATCCAAGGAGACCTGCATGCGTCGCGATACCTTTCTGAAGTCCCTGGCCGCCCTGGCCGCCACCGGTGCCCTGCCGTTGTCGGCCTGGGCCGCTCCCAATGTCAAGATGATGATCCCGGCCAATCCGGGCGGCGGCTGGGACACCACCGGGCGGGCGCTGGGCAAGGCCCTGACCGACGCCAAGCTGGCCGACACCGTGACCTTCGACAACAAGGGCGGCGCCGCCGGCGCGCTCGGCCTGGCCCAGTTCGTCAACGGCTCCAAGGGCGATCCGAACGCGATGATGATCATGGGCGCCGTGATGCTGGGCGGCATCATCACCGGCAAGCCGCCGGTGAGCCTGTCGCAGGCGACGCCGATCGCCCGCATCACGAGCGAATACAACGTCTTCGTGCTGCCCGCCAGCTCGCCCCTGAAGACCATGAAGGACGTGGTCGAGCAGCTCAAGAAGGACCCGGGCAGCGTCAAGTGGGGCGGCGGCTCGCGCGGCTCCACCGAGCACATCGCCGCGGCCATGATCGCGCAGAAGGTCGGCGTCGATCCCTCGAAGATCAACTACGTCGCCTTCCGTGGCGGCGGCGAGGCCACGGCGGCGATCCTGGGCGGCAACGTCACGGTCGGCGGCAGCGGCTACAGCGAGTTCGCCGAATACATCAGCGCCGGCAAGATGCGCGCGATCGCGGTCACCTCCGCCCAGCGCCTGCAAGGCATCAACGTGCCGACGCTCAAGGAGCAGGGAATCGACGTCGAGATCGGCAACTGGCGCGGCGTCTACGGCGCGCCCGGCATCACGCCCGAGCAGCGCAAGGCGCTGACCGACATGGTGCTGGCGGCGCTCAAGACGCCGACCTGGGGCGAGGCGCTCAAGAAGAACGACTGGACGCCGGCGGTGCTGTCCGGCGAGGCCTTCGCCAAGTTCGTCGACGACGAGTTCGCGAGCCTGCGCGCGACCATGGTCAAGTCGGGCATGGTTTGAACGCCTGATCGGCACGGCAACGGGCGCAGGCCGTCGATCGGCCTGCGCCCTTTTTCCGCCCCCAGCGAGGTCCAGAAGAATGTCCAACATCGACTCACTCCCCCATTCACCCCCGGCCTTGTGGCCGCAGACACTGGTCGGCGCCGGGGTTCTCGTCACCGGGCTGGCGCTCGCCTTCGGTGCCATCGGCATTTCGTCCGAGGCCGGCTATGGCGGTGTCGGGCCCAACTTCCTGCCCTGGCTGGTGTCGATCGCGCTGACCATCTGCGGCGGCTGGATCCTCTGGGAGTCGCGCACCGGCGGCTTCCGCGAAATGGACGAGCCTTCGGGCGCCTCCAAGGCCTATTGGGCCGGTTTCATCTGGGTCTCGGCGGGCTTGCTGCTCAACGCGGCGCTGATCACCAGCATCGGCTTCATCCTGAGCTGCACCCTGTGCTACCTGCTCGCGGTGCAGGGCCTGCGCCGCGCCAGCGGGCAGGGCGGCGTCAACACGCCGCGCACCTGGATCATCGACCTCGTGACCGGCCTGCTGATCGCGGCGCCGGTGTTCTGGACCTTCACCAAGTTCCTGGCGATCAACCTGCCGGGCCTGACCGCCACGGGCTGGATCTGAAATGAACGACCCCCACGCTCATCACTTCGTGTATTCGCTGCCCCCCGAGGGGGCGCAGGCCTCCCTTGGGGCGGCCCGGCGGGAGGCCTGACATGGAAATCTTCAACGCATTGATGCACGGTTTCGCGCTGGCGATCACGCCCGCGAACCTTCTCTGGTGCCTGGTCGGCTGCGCCCTGGGCACGGCGGTCGGCGTGCTGCCCGGCATCGGCCCGGCGGTCGCCGTCGCGATGCTGCTGCCGATCACCGGCAAGGTCGACGTCACGGCCTCGATGATCTTCTTCTCGGGGATCTACTACGGGGCGATGTACGGCGGCTCGACCACCTCGATCCTGCTCAACACCCCCGGCGAGACGGCCAGCATGGTGACCGCGATGGAGGGCAACAAGATGGCCAAGAGCGGGCGCGCCGGGGCGGCGCTCGCCACGGCGGCGATCGGCTCCTTCGTCGCCGGCACCATCGCCACCGTGATCGTCACGCTGTTCGCGCCCTTCGTGGCCGACTTCGCGGTCAAGCTCGGTCCGCCCGAGTATTTCCTGCTGATGCTGCTGGCCTTCACCACCGTGAGCGCGGTGCTCGGCAAGAGCACGCTGCGCGGCATGACGGCGCTGTTCATCGGCCTGGCGGCGGGCTGCATCGGGCTCGACCAGATCTCGGGCCAGGGCCGCTACACCGGCGGCATTCCCGAACTGCTCGACGGCATCGAGATCGTGCTGGTCGCGGTCGGCCTGTTCGCGGTCGCCGAGGTGCTGTACGCCGTGCTGTACGAGGGCAAGGTGGTCGAAGGGCAGAACAAGCTGAGCCGCGTCCACATGACGGCGCGCGACTGGAAGCGCTCGATCCCGGCCTGGCTGCGCGGCACCGCGATCGGCACGCCCTTCGGCTGCATCCCGGCCGGTGGCACCGAGATCCCGACCTTCCTGAGCTACGCGACCGAAAAGAAGCTGGCCAAGGATTCGGATGCCAAGGCCGAGTTCGGCACCAGCGGCGCGATCGAAGGCGTGGCCGGCCCCGAGGCCGCCAACAACGCCACCGTGACGGCGGCGCTGATTCCGCTGCTGACGCTCGGCATCCCGACCTCGAACACCACCGCCATCCTGCTCGGCGCCTTCCAGAACTACGGCATCCAGCCGGGGCCGCAGTTGTTCACGACTTCGGCCGCGCTGGTCTGGGCGCTGATCGCCTCGCTCTACATCGGCAACGTGATGCTGCTGGTGCTGAACCTGCCGATGGTCGGGCTGTGGGTCAAGCTGCTCAAGATCCCGAAGCCGCAGCTCTATGCGGGCATCCTGATCTTCGCCACGGTCGGTGCCTACGGCATGCGCCAGAGCGCCTTCGACCTGGTGCTGCTGTATGTCATCGGCGTGCTCGGCGTCGTGATGCGGCGCTACGACTTCCCGACCGCGCCGGTGGTCGTCGGCATGATTCTCGGGCCGCTGGCCGAAGCGCAGCTGCGCAACGCGATGTCGATCGGCGAGGGCAGCGCGACGGTGTTCTTCCAGCGCCCGATGTCGATCGTGCTGGTGATCATCGTGCTGGCAGTGATGATCCTGCCGCGTGTGGCCAAGCGAATGAGCGAGCGGCGCGCAGCCGCCGCAGCCGCCGCCTGAGGCCGCGGCGCGACGCTCAGTTCGCGGCCGAGCCCGTGTCGGACGGGGCGGTCGCGGTCTGCTGCATCCTGGCGCCCTGCAGGCGCTGCACTTCGGCCATGAATTCCGGGCCGCTGCGCATGCGCTGATAGGCCGCCATCTGGGCCCGGTAGGCCGGGCTCGACGGGTCGAAGCTGTCCCGGTTGGCGACCTGGCTCATGCCGGAGCGGATCCAGAGATTCGTATCGGCGGCGACCTCGACCCGGCTCATGGCGCCGGTGGCGGGGTCGGCGGGGCCGACGCGAAACTCCTGCGGCGCACTCATCATCGACCGGCTGGCCGCCATGTCGGCCGTGACGGCCGAACGGCTGTAGGCGCCGCCCGTGGTGGCGATGGGCGCTCCGACCCACTGCTCGGCCGGGACCGTCTGGGCAAAGGCGGTCGCACCGGCCAGCGCGAGGACGGAGACACCGAGAACTTGCCTGGCATTCATGATGAAATCTCCCGAAGGCTTGGACGTGCAGTCGCGGACATCGCGGCCATCACAGGGCGTGACTGTGACGGCTCCGGGCCTGGGGGGCTGTGCGTTTTGGCACCTCGTTTCTCAATCCGCCCGATGCCGCTGGGAGGCCCGCCATGGCGCTCCAACGTTCCACTCTCGGCCTGCAGCACATCGCGCTGCTGCAAGGCCTGTCGGCCGAACGGCTGGAGCAGCTGGCCGAGCGCTGCCAATGGAAGAGCCTGCCGGCCGCGACACCGGTGCTGCTGCGTTCCGAGCAGAAGAGCGAGGTCTACTTCGTGGTCTCGGGCGCCCTGCGCGTGACCTCCTACGCGGCCAATGGCCGGCAGGTCACTTTTCGAGATCCGCAGGCGGGCGAGCATTTCGGCGACATCGCGGCGATCGACGGCCAGCCGCGGTCGGCGGACGTCGTGACGCTCACGCCCGCCGTGGTGGCCAGCCTGGACCGCGGTGCCTTCCTCGAGCTGCTGCGCGACGAGCCGATGGTCGCCGAACGCGTGATGCGCGGCCTGGCGGCGCTGGTGCGGCAGCTGTCCGACCGGGTCATCGACCTGAGCACGCTCGGAGTGCAGAACCGGGTGCACGCCGAACTGCTGCGGCTCGCCCAGCAGGCCGGTGTGGTCGACAACCGCGCGCGGCTGGATCCGATGCCGACCCATGCCGAACTGGCCGGGCGGATCAGCACCAACCGCGAACAGGTCACGCGGGAGCTCAACGCGCTGCGCCGCGAGGGCGTGCTCGCCAAGGACGGCAAGGCGCTGGTGGTGCCTGACGTGGCGCGGCTGGCGGGATTGGTGGCCGAAGTCCGGGGCTTCGACTGACCTGCGCGGGAAGGCGGTCCTAGTCGTTCGAGCGCCAGGCCGGCAGCTTCCAGCCGGTCCAGAGCGCCCCGAGACGCAAGACGATCGCGGTCGTGGCACCGGCGGTCAGTCCGACCCAATCGGGCGCCTGCAGGGCGTCGGCGCCGACGATGACCCAAGCGCCCGCGAAAGAGCAGATCGCATACGGCTGATGGTCGCTGAAGGCGCGCGGGATCTCGTTGCAGACGATGTCGCGCAGCACGCCGCCGAACACCGCGGTCATCATGCCCATCAGCACGGCCACGATCGGCGGCATCGAGGCGCCCAGCGCGATCTGCGTGCCGGTGGCGGTGAAGAGGCCCAGGCCGAGCGCGTCGGGCCACTGCATCGCGCGCTCGGTGAGCGCGAAATGGCGGTCGCGCAGGAACAGCATCGCCGCCACGCACAGCGCCAGCAGCAGCCAAAGTCAGCCCGCATGCTCGACCCAGAAGAAAGGCCGGCGGTCGAGCAGCACATCGCGCAGGGTGCCGCCGCCGAAGGCCGCGAGGCCGGCCACCATGACCACGCCGACCGCGTCGAGCCGCTTGCGCGCGGCCTCGATCAGGCCCGATATCGCAAATGCCAGCGTCGCCGCCGCCTCGATCGCGATCTGTGCATTGGAGAGCGACAGGACGGTGGAGAGCGGCAGGCTTTGCATGGGAAGTCAGTTGTGCATGTGGCCGTGCGATTCTGTCGCAGCGCCGGCCGGTGCACCGACCGGGACGTCGACCTGGAGCGAGCTCTTGACACCCTTGGCGTCCTCGAAGCGCAAGGTGAACGGGATGCTGCCGCCCTTGGTGATCGGCTGCTTCAGGTCCATCAGCATCACGTGCAGGCCGCTGGGCTTGAGCTCCACGGTCTGCCGCGGCGGCAGTTCGAGCCCGCCGGTGACTTCGCGCATCTTCATGGTGTCGCCTTCCATCTTCATCTCGTGCACTTCGGCCACGCCGGCCGCCGGCGTCGAGGCGCCGACCAGCCGGGCCCCCGAGGGCGCCATGAGCTTCATGAAGGCGCCGGTGCCGCTCTGGCCGGGCACCGTCTGGCGGACCCAGGCGTCGCGCACGTCGACCGCGGCCACGCCGGCCGGCAGCACGTCGAGGCGGGCCGCCGGCAGGGCCGGCTTCTCGGTCGAACCGGCGGCCGGCACCTGGGCCCAGTCGGCGCTGCCGACGTCGCAGCTCTGCAGGACCTTGAAGTAAAGCGGGCCGGACTTGTCGGTGAGCTTGCCGCGGACGATGAATTCGGCCCGCTCGGCGCCCGGCAATGCGGTCTGCGCCGAGTCGGCCTTCCAGGACACCTCGCCCGGCGTGGCGGCCAGGGTCCAGCCCTGGCGCGGCTGGGCCTGGATCAACGTGAAGCCCTGGGGCAGCTGGACCCGCAGGCCGGTGGTGGCCTTGGCGTCGGCGCAGGCATGGCCGACGCGGAAGGCAGCGTCGTATTCGCTGCCGGCCGCGGCGCCGCCGGGGGGCAGGGTGACGTGGGCCATGGCGGCGCTGCTGCAGAGCAGGGCGCATGCGGCGAGGGTACGGAGGGGGGATGGGGTGGTCATGGTGCTCTCCTGGGGTCGGGGTTCAAAGGTCCCAGCGCAGTTCGGCGGTGTAAGTGCGCTGCGGGTAGGGGTGGAAGTTCCAGTACTGGTAGTTGTTGGCATTGTCGACACCGAAGGCGGCCGACCATTGCCTGTCGATCTGAAAGCGTGCCCGCAGATCGACCGTGAAGTACTTGCTGGCGCCGAAGTAGGCGAAGCCGTTGACGTCGCTGTTGTCGAGGGTCGAGTACTGCTTGCCGCTGTAGCGCGCGGCCGCGGTGAAGGCCCAGCGGGCGTCGGGCCTGTAAGTCGCGTAGACGGTGGAGCGCCATTGCGGAACCCGCGGCTGCCACTTGCCGACGCTGGCCGGGAACAACGGGTTCGAGACGATCTTCGAGTCGGCATAGGTGAGGCTCGCGCCCATGTCGAGGCCGCGCATCCAGACCTTTTGCCCGGTGTAGGACAGCTCGAAGCCGGTGGTACGTACCTTGGCGATGTTCTCCACCCGCGAGATGCTCGTGTTCGGGATCAGCTGGCTGTAGAGCGCGTCGTCGGTGGTCTCGTGGAACAGCGTGGCGCGGGCCAGCCCGTTGCCGAGGTCCTTCTCGGCACTCAGCTCGCTGGTCCACGATTTCTCGGGCTTGAGGAACGGGTTGTTGATGAAAGACAGCGCGCCGCCGGTGGTGGCGCCATACAGCTCGCCCACGGTCGGGTAGCGCACCGCCCGGCCGAGCGAGGCCTTGAGCACCGTGTCGTCGGCCCACTGGTAGGCCAGCGCCGCTTTCGGCGAGGCGTCCGATTCGCTGCGCGACGGGTAGGGCAGGGCGCTGGTCGCGGTGGCGGTGAAGCCGTTGCTGGCTTGCCAGTCTTCCCATCGCAAGCCCAGCACGGCCTTCCACTTCGGCGCGAAGGACCAGCTGTCCTGCGCCCATCCGGCAATGGTCTCGGTGTTGCCGCCGACGTTGCTGACCAGCGTGCCGGAAGGGCCGTAGAGCCAGTTGCCGATCGTGTTGGTCTTGAGGATGCCGAGCTTGTAGGCATCGCGCTCGACGCCGAAGTCGACGATGTGGGCACCGCCCACCCCCTGCGGCCGCCAGGTGCCCTTGGCCGTCAGCGTGTTCCAGCCCGTGGCGCCACCCTGATCCTGCAGGGTGCCGGCGCCGCCGATGGCCGCCAGCGGCAGCGCCACCGTGGGCGCGCGCTGCTGATCCTTCGAATAGTCGTAGAGGCTGGCGGCCACCTCCCAGTCCCACTCGCCCTGGGTGTTGCTCTTGACCGAGAGGCCGTGCATGTAGTGGGTCTGCTCGTCGTTGGTGAGCGGAAACGCCGTCGGCCCGAGCGTGAAGCTGCGTCCGAGGATGTTGACCAGCCCGGTGTAGACCGCCTGGCCCTGGGCATTGCTCAGGTAGCTCTCCGGCCGGCCTTCGGCGCTGTTCTGCCACCAGCCCAGCGTGTAGGTGGCGGTCACGGTGGGCGAGAAGTCGTAGGCCAGCTTGAGCTTGGCGTGGTCCTGGAGCGTGTGGTACTGGGTGCCGGTGCCCAGGATGTACCACGGCGTGTTGGTGGTGTTGAGGCCCGGCACGAAGCCCACCACCGGGGTGCCGGCGCGCCCGGGCGTGCCCGAGGCCACGGTCGCGGTCGTGAAGGTCAGCGGCTGGCCCTGGCTGTCGCCCCGGCTCAGGTCGATGAACCACGACCAATCGCCGCTGCGGCTGCCGAGCGAGGCGCTGGTCTGCCAGCTGTTGAAGGTCTGGCGCGTGTTGTAGAGGTCGTTGGGCTGCGACTGGTAGCCCATCTTGACGTGGGCCTCGAGCTGCGAGGGCATGCGGGTCACGTAGTCGACCACCGCGCCGGCCGAGTTGCCGGGATAGGCGGCCGAGAAGGGACCGTACATCACGTCGACCCGCTCGATCTCCTCGGGCGTGACGAGGCCCCAGCGCGGCGCGTAGTTGCTGCCGTTGGCGATGCCGTTGCCGAGGTAGTTCGACAGCAGGATGCCGTCGGCATAGACCGCCGAGCGGGCGCTGTTGCCGGTGCCCGAGGCGCGGGTCGACAAGATGGCGTGGTTGTAGTCGCCGATGTAGCGCTTGCGCACCAGCAGGCTGGGCAGGTACTTGAGCGCGTCCTCGCTGTCGGTGGCGTTGATGCGGGTCTCTATCTCCTCGCGGGTGATGCCCTCGATGGTGGTCGGGATCTGGGTCGGCAGCGAGGTCGGCTGGCCGCCGGTCACGGTGACGACGCCGAGCGAGCGCGTGCGCTCGGGGGCCTCGTCGGCGGCACGCGATGCCGGCCGCTCCTGGGCCGACGCCGGCAGCGCCCACCAGGGGGATGCTGCGCTCAACGCGAGCGACAGCAGGGTCTTGTTCATGGAAGGATCTCCTCGGCAGCCGTCGGCTGCCTACGCATTGCTGGAACGCGCAGCGCGGCGCCTTCCATGCGCCGCGTGCGTCAGGGCTGAAGCAAGCTCAGGAGAGAGGGGGTCCGCGCGCCGGCAGCGGGGCGGCGGTGGCCGCGGCGATGCGCGCGGCCGGAATCGACTGGACCGCATGGCCCAGGGGCTGCACCGTCGGCAATTGCGCCAGCGGCAAGGCAGGCGGCGGTGCACCGGCCGGCAGGCACAGCGGGCAGTCGAGGTGGCCGGCAGCGGGCGCCTGTGCGCCGTCGTCGGTCATGACCACCAGCATGGTGGCGCCGGCCGCCGAGCAGACGATTTCCATCGGCTTCGGCTGGACCAGCGGAGAGGCCACGGCGACACCGAGCGACAGCGCGAACCACGCCAGCACGAAGCTGGCGAGGAGGCGGGCGCGGCGGAGTGCGGGCATGGGCGCGATTATGCGGCTTGGCGTGGGGCGGGCGGACCGGCGTCGTGCGGGCGGGGTTCAGCGCGCCGGGGCGTCGGCCGGCACCACGGTGGTGGAACGGCGCGAGCGGACGGTTTCGGTCGCGCCCGGCACCGGCTGGCCGGCCGGCGTGACCACCGTGGCGCGCCGGTCGGGCGTGCGCGTCGTGACCTTGGCCGGCGGTCCGCCGCGCGCGCGGTCCAGTGCCGCGCCGGCGTCGCGAACGCAGGCTTCGCGCTCGGGCGCCGGCAGCTTGCCGCTGTTGCAGACGGCCAGCTGGCGTTGGTGGCGCTCCTGGGCATGCTGCAGATCGGTCGCGGTCTGCGCGTGGGCGCCGAAGGCGCTGGCCAGCAGGACGCCGCACAGTGCGGCACGGGAAACGGGTCGAGTCATGGTGTGGCTCCGTCGAGTGACGGGGCTAGTCTATCCGGCGCCGTGGGCCGCGTCCGGGCTTGTTTCGGCCACCGGCGGCTGGCCGCGCAGGCGCCGCGCGGTGCGCTTGATCCAGCCCTCGACGTCGTCGACGTAGGTGAACACCGCCGGCACCACCAGCAAGCTCAGCACGGTGGAAGTGATCAGCCCGCCGATCACGGCCATCGCCATCGGCGAGCGGAAACTGGAATCGGCGGCGCCGAGGCCGATCGCGATCGGCAGCATGCCCGCGCCCATCGCCAGCGTGGTCATGATGATCGGCCGGGCCCGCTTGTGGCAGGCGTCGCGCAGCGCGTCCCAGCGGCTCATGCCGTGGTCGCGGCGCGCCACGATCGCGTACTCGACCAGCAGGATCGAGTTCTTGGTCGCGATGCCCATCAGCATGATGAGACCGATCAGCGAAGGCATCGACAGCGCCTTCTGGCCGATCAGCAGGCCGACGAAGGCGCCGCCTAGCGCCAGTGGCAGCGCGCAAAGGATCGTGATCGGATGCAGGAAGTCCTTGAACAGCAGCACCAGCACGATGTAGATGCACAGCACGCCGGTCAGCATGGCCAGGCCGAAGCTCGCGAACAGCTCGGTCATCACCTCGGCGTCGCCGACCTCGGCCACCCGCACGCCGGGCGGCAGGCTGCGGATCGAGGGCAGCTTCATCGCCGCGTCCTTGGCGTCGCCGAGGCCGACGCCCGACAGCTCGATCTCGAAATTGACGTTGCGCGAGCGGTCGTAGCGATCGATCACGGCCGGGCCGCCCTCCATCGTGAGCGCCGCCACCTGGCCCAGCATGACCGGGCCGCGCGTGCCGGGCACCGCGAGCCGTTCGAGCAGCGCCAGGTTCTGCCGCGCCGAATCCTCCAGCTTGACCACGATCGGCACCTGCCGCTGCGCCAGGTTGAGCTTGGGCAGGTTCTGGTCGTAGTCGCCGAGCGTGGCGACCCGCAGCGTCTCGGCGATCGCCGAACTCGTGACGCCGAGGTCGGCGGCGCGCGCGAAGTCGGGCCTGACCGCGATCTCGGGCCGGATCAGGCTGGCGGTCGAGGTGATGTTGCCGAGGCCGGGAATGGTGCGCAGGTCGCGTTCCACCGCGCGCGCGGCGGTGGTCAGTGCGTTCGGGTCGTCGCCGCTGAGCGCCAGGATGTATTTCTCGCCCGAGCCGCCGAGGCCCACGGTGCTGCGCACGCCGGGCAGGGTCTCGAGCGCGGCCCGGATGCGGTTCTCGATCACCTGCTTGCGCGGCCGGTCGCCGCGCGGGTCGAGCTGGATCGTGAGCGTCGCCTTGCGGGTCTCGGGCGTGCCGAAGTTGGCGAAGGGGTCGCCGCCGGCGCTGCCGCCGCCGACCGTGGTGTAGACGCTGCGCACATGGTCGATCGCCATCAGGCGCCGGCGCGTTTCCTCGGCGGTGGCCGCGGTCTGGGCCAAGGTGGCGCCGGGCGCGAGCGACAGGTAGACCTGGGTCTGCGAGTTGTCGTCGGGCGGGATGAAGCCGGTCTTGAGCAGCGGGATCATCGCCACCGAGCCGAAGAAGAAGAGGGTGGCCAGCACCATCGTCGTGAAGCGGTGCTTCAGGCACCACTCGGCCATCCGCATGTAGATCCTGAGCCAGCGCGGCTCTTTCTCGGCGTGGACGATCGGCTTCAGGATGTAGGCCGCCATCATCGGCGTCAGCACGCGGGCCACCACCAGGGATGCGAACACCGCGAGCGAGGCGGTCCAGCCGAACTGCTTGAAGAACTTGCCGGCCACGCCGCTCATGAAGGCGGTCGGAAGGAACACCGCGATCAGGGTGAAGGTGGTGGCGATCACGGCCAGGCCGATCTCGTCGGCGGCTTCCATCGCGGCCTGGTAGGGCGACTTGCCCATCCGCAGGTGACGCACGATGTTCTCGACCTCGACGATCGCATCGTCGACCAGGATCCCGACCACCAGCGACAGCGCCAGCAGCGACACCACGTTGATCGAGAAGCCCAGCAGGTACATGCCCACGAAGGCCGGGATCACCGACATCGGGAGTGCCACCGCGGAAATGAAGGTCGCGCGCCAGTCGCGCAGGAACAGCCAGACCACGATCACGGCCAGGATCGCGCCCTCGTAGAGCAGGTGCAGCGAGCCTTCGTATTCCTCCTCGACCGGGGCGACGAAGTTGAAGGCCTCGGTGAGCTGGATGTCGGGGTGCTGCAGGCGCATCTCGCCAAGCGCCTTCTGGATCGCGGCGCCGACCTCGACCTCGCTGGCGCCGCGGCTGCGCGCCACCTCGAAGCCGACCACCGGCCGGCCGTCGAGCAGCGCCGCGGCGCGCGGCTCGGCGATGGTGTCGCTGATGCGGGCCACCTCGTCGAGCCGGATGCGGCGGCCGTCGGTCAGCGCGATCTGCATGGCGGCCAGCTGGTCGGCCGACTGCACCGTGGCCAGCGTGCGCACCGGCTGCTCGCTGCCGCCGACGTCGGTGCGGCCACCCGCGCTCTCTGTCTGTACCAGCCGCAGCTGGCGCGAGATGTCGGCCGCGGTGGCGCCCAGCGCCTGCAGCCTGGCCGGATCGAGGTCGACATGCACCTGGCGGGTGACGCCTCCGACCCGGTTCACCGCGCCGACGCCGGGCAGCGCCAGCAGCTTCTTGGTGACGTCGTTGTCGACGAACCAGGACAGCGCCTCGTCGTCCATCTTCGATGACGCGATCGTGAAGGCCAGCACCGGCTGGGCCGCGAAGTCGAGCTTGGTGACCACCGGGTCGCGGACGTCGGCCGGGAGGTCGGCGCGCACCCGCTGCACCGCCGAGCGCACGTCGTCGACCGCTTCCTGGACCGGCTTCTCGAGCCGGAACTCGACGATCAGCGTGGCCGCGCCGTCCTGCATCTTGGTCGTGATGTGCTTCAGGCCCTGGATGGTGGCGATCGAGTTCTCGAGCTTGCGCGCGACATCGTTCTCGAGCTGCGAGGGCGCGGCGCCCGGCAGCGCGGCCGACACCGTGACGGTCGGCAGGTCGATGTCCGGGAAGTTCTGGACCTTCATGGCGTTGAAGGACAGCAGACCCGCGAAGGTCAGCAGCACGAACAGCATCACCGCCGGGATCGGGTTGCGGATGGACCAGGCCGAGACGTTCAAGATCGCTGCTCCTTCATCACTTGGCTGCGGCTTCGGCCGCAGGCTTGGCGGCGGCGGCTGGCGTCTCGACCACGCGCACCAGGTCGCCGTCGTTCAGGAAGCCGGCCCCCTGGACCACCACGCGGGCGTCGCCCGGCAGCGCCGTCGTGATCTCGACCCGGTCGCCGACCCGGCGGCCGGTCTCGACCTTGAGCTGGGCGACCCGGTTGTCGGGCTGCAGCAGCAACAGGTAGTTGAAGCCGTCGCGCGGCACCACCGAGGCCTGCGGCACCGTCAGCGCGCTGGTGCGGCCGAGCTGGAAATCGCCGCGCGCGAACATGCCGGCCTTGAGGCCGGTGTTCTGCAGCACGTTCGGGATGTCGACGTAGACCAGCGCATTGCGGGTCTGCGGATCGACCGTCGGCGCGATGCTGCGGACCTTGCCGCTGACGGTGGCGCCGCTGGCGCTGGTGATCACGGCCGGCGTGCCGACCGCGATCCGGCCGAGTTCGGAGGAGGTGACCTCGGCGCGCCATTCGAGCCGGCCCTGGCGCACCATGCGGAACAGCTCGGTGCCGGCACTGACCACGCTGCCGACCGTGGCGGTGCGCGCCGAGATCACGCCGTCGTCGGGCGCCAGCACCTGCGTGTTGCGCCCGCGCACCTGCTGGGCGGCGAGCACCGCCTCGGCGGCTTCGACCCGCGCCTTGGCGGTCTGCTCGGCGGTCTGGTATTGGTTGATCTGCTGCTGGCTCATGGCGCCGGTGGCCTGCAAGGTGCGCGCCCGCGCCGCGGTGCCGGTGGCGTCGGCGGCGGTGGCGCGGGCCTCGGCCAGCGAGGCCTTGGCCTGTGCCACGTCGGCCTGCACCGACTCGGCCGAGAAGGTGGCGAGCACCTGGCCTTTCTTGACCACGTCGCCGACATTGACCCGCACCTCGGCGAGCTTGAGGCCTGTCGATTCGGAGCCGATGCTGGCCTCCTGCCAGGCGGCGACGTTGCCGTTGGCCGCCAGCGTGACGCTGAGTTCGCTGTTCTCGGGCCTGGCGACCGTGACGGTCAGCGACGGCCGGGCCGCGGCCTCGGGTTTTTTCTCGGGCGCGGCGGCGGGCTTGCCGCGCATCAGCAAGAAGGCGCCGGCGACGAGGACCAGCGCGGCGGCCAGCACAGCGAGGAGGGTGGAACGCTTCATTCTTTTCATGGCGACGGGGCGGAGGCGGGGGCCGTGGAGGCGAGGGCTTCGGGTCGTGTCCAGCCGCCGCCCATGGCGCGGTAGAGCGAGACCCAGGCTTCGGCGCGTTCGCGCTGCAGCGCGACGCGGGCGGTCTGCGAGACGAACAGCGTGCGCCGCGCATCCTCCAGGTCGAACAGGCTGGCCAGTCCGGTGTTGAAGCGGGCCTGCGTGGCGTCGAAGGAGATCTGGTAGTTCTGGACCGCGGTGTCGGCGTCCGCCGCGCGGTCGCTGGTGCTCTGCAGGTTGATCAGCGCCTGCTCCACCTCGCTCACGGCGCGCCGCACGTTGGCGCGGTAGAGCGACACGGATTCTTCGTAGCGGCCCTTGGCGGCGTCGTAGTTGGCGGCCAGGGTGCCGCCGTCGAAGATCGGTACGGTGAGCGCCAGGGGGCCCAGGGTCCAGGTGTCCAGCGTTTCGCTGAACCCTCCGCCGCGCACCTTCAGCACGCCGATCGAGCCCTGCAGCGTCAGGCTCGGAAAGCGCTGGGCCAGCGCCGCACCGGCCTCGGCGCTCGCCACGGCGACGTCGAGCTCGGCCGCGTAGACGTCCGGCCGCTGCGCCAGCGCCTCGGCCGGCACGCTGTAGACCGCCTGAACAGCGGGCAGCGTGACGTCGATCGGGGCGGCGGCGAGCTTGGCCGCCAGCAGCGGGCCTTCGATGCCGGCCAGTGCGATCAGCGCCTGCTGCTGCACGCTGCACAGGGCGCGCTGCTGCGTCAGCCTGCCCGCGGCTTCGGCCGCGCTGGCGCGCGCCAGGGCGGCATCGGCGGGCGCCGTGAAGCCGGCTCGCGCCGACAGCTCGGTCAGCCGCGCGGTCTCGGCGCGCGATTGCGCATCCGAGGTCGACACCACGAGCTGGCGCCGGCAGGCACGCTCGCCCAGGTAGGCGTTCGCGGTCTCGGCGGCGACCGACACGCGGGCGTCGTGCCAGCGGGCGTCGGCGCCCGCATAGCGCGACTGGCTGGCGTCGCGGCTGGCGCGCAGGCCGCCGAACAGGTCGATCTCCCAGCTCGACTGCAGGGCGGCCTGCTGGGTGGTGATCGGAGGGATGTCGGTGCTGGTTCCGCCCGTGGCGCCGGTCGAGAAGCCGGAAGTCGGCGAATTGCCGCGGCTGGCCGACAGCGAGCCGTTGAGATTGGGCACCAGCGCTGCGCCGGCCGCGACGCGCGCGGCGCGGGCTTCGCCGATGCGCGCCTGGGCGCTGGCCACGGTCGGGCTGGCGGCCTCGGCGGCGACGATCAGCTCGACCAGCAGCGGGTCGTCGAGCTGCCGCCACCACTCGGCCAGCGACGGCATCGAGCCGCCATGCGGCAGGGCCGCGGTGCCGGTCGGCAGCGGCGTCTGCCACTGCGCCGGCGTCGGCGCCGCGACCTGCTGGGGCGGCCGTGGAACGGCGCAGGCGGCGAGCAGCAGGGGAGCGACGAGACCAAGCGCGGGGAGCCGGGAGTTCCTCATGAGATTCCGCAAGAAAGGGGGTGACGTGCGCTGGCGAACGGGGGGTGCGCCAGGGCGTCGGCAGGCGGCCTGTGGACCGTGCATGCAAGGGGCGCAGCATAGCAAGGCCCCTCGAGCGCTTCTGTAGTCGCGCACCTCGTTTTCAAAGGGCAATCGATGGTAGCGATTCGGCGAGTCGGCATCGTCCGATTCGCCGTCGGAAGGATGCACGCTACGATTCCGCCATGCCACCCGCCGCCGCCGCACCTCCCGCCCTGCCGCTCGATGCCGAAGGCATCCTCGCGCTTGCCGCGCGCTCGATGTTCCATCTGTTTTCCAGCATCAGCCAGGGCATGTTCCTGGTCGACCGGGGCGGGCGCATCGTCTGGGTCAACGAGGGCTACCGGCGCTTCCTGCCGGCGCTGGGTTTCTCGTCGATCGACCAGTTCCTCGGCCATCTGGTCGAGGACGTGATCCCGAACACGCAGATGCGCCGCGTGCTCGACACCGGCGAGCCGATCCTGATCGACCTGCTGACCAACAAGGCCGGCACCTTCGTGGTCAGCCGCATCCCCTTGCGCGAGGAGCGCGAGGGCGATGCCGGCGCCACGCCCGGCGAGGTGATCGGCGCCATCGGCATCGTGCTCTTCGACCATCCCGAGACCACGCTGCAGCCGCTGATCAGCAAGTTCGCGCTGCTGCAGCGCGACCTCGACGATGCCCGGCGCGAGCTCGCGAGCCAGCGCGCCAATCCGCTCTACCAGCAGTCGGCCGACGGCCAGCGGCGCTCCAAGTACACCTTCGCCAGCTTCATCGGCAGCAGCCCGGCCGCGGTCGAGGTCAAGCGCCACGCGCGGCGCGCGGCGCAGTCGTCGAGCCCGGTGCTGCTGCTCGGCGAAACCGGCACCGGCAAGGAACTGCTGGCCCACGCGATCCATGCCGCCTCGGCGCGGGCCGGCGGAATGTTCGTCAGCGTCAACATCGCAGCCGTGCCCGACACCCTGCTCGAAGCCGAGTTCTTCGGCGTCGCGCCCGGCGCCTTCACCGGCGCCGACCGCAAGGCGCGCGAGGGCAAGTTCAAGCTGGCCGACGGCGGCACGCTGTTCCTCGACGAGATCGGCGACATGCCGCTGGGCCTGCAGGCCAAGCTGCTGCGCGCCCTGCAAGAGGGCGAGATCGAGCCGCTGGGCTCGAACAAGCTGGTGCCCTTCGATGCCCGCGTGATCGCCGCCACCTCGCGCGATCTGGCGGCGCTGGTGCGCGAAGGTCGCTTCCGCGAAGACCTGTACTACCGCCTCAACGTGCTGCCGGTGCGCGTGCCGCCGCTGCGCGAACGGCGCGCCGACATCCCGGCGCTGGTCGAGGCGCTCGGCGAGGACATGGCGCTGCGCAGCGGCGAAGCGCCGCCCGAGCTCACGCCCGACGCGCTGGCGCTGCTGGCCGCGCAGCACTGGCGCGGCAACATCCGCGAACTGCGCAACGTGCTGGAGCAGGTGACCATGCGCAGCGACTCGCAGCGCATCGACGCCGCGCAGCTCGAGCGCATCCTGCGCGAGGCCGGGCAGGAAAAGATCGCGGCGCCCGAGCCGCTGCCGAGCGCCGCCGCCGATACGGCCGAAGGCGCGGCGCTGCTGCGGCCGCTGGCACAGCAGGTGGCCGAACTCGAACGCCGCGCGATCGCCGCCGCCATGGCCGCGACAGGCGGCAACAAGCTCGCGACCTCGCGGCTGCTCGGCATCTCACGCGCGACGCTCTATGAACGTCTGGAAAACCCTGAATAGAAAACATGCATTTGCCTGAAATTTGGACAATACATTTGTCCTGATTCCGGGCGCTTCAGACGAAAACCAAGGGAAAGTCCTTTGTTTTCAAGGCGATGGAGGCTGGCACGAACTGTGCAATATTCAGCCATCACCTTCAGGAGACAAAGAATGCAACGTCGCTACCTCGTCGCGCTGGCCACCCTGGCTGCCGCAGGTGCCCTGGCCGCTCCGGCCTGGGCCCAGTCCAACGAGATCAAGATCGCCCACATCTACAGCAAGACCGGTCCGCTGGAAGCCTACGGCAAGCAGACCCAGACCGGCCTGATGATGGGCCTGGACTACGCGACCGGCGGCACCATGACCGTCAACGGCAAGAAGATCGTCGTCATCGAGAAGGACGACCAGGGCAAGCCCGACCTCGGCAAGTCGCTGCTGGCCGCGGCCTACGCCGACGACAAGGCGGCGCTGGCAGTCGGCCCGACCTCTTCGGGCGTGGCGCTGGCGATGCTGCCGGTGGCCGAGGAATACAAGAAGATCCTCCTGGTCGAGCCGGCGGTGGCCGACTCGATCACCGGCGACAAGTGGAACAAGTACATCTTCCGCACCGGCCGAAACAGCTCGCAGGACGCGATCTCGAATGCGGTCGCGATCGACAAGCCCGGCGTCACGGTCGCCACGCTGGCGCAGGACAACGCCTTCGGCCGCGACGGCGTGAAGGCTTTCGGCAGCGCGCTGAAGAAGGCCAAGCTGGTCCATGAGGAATACCTGCCGCCGGCCACCACCGACTTCACGGCCGGCGCCCAGCGCCTGATCGACAAGCTCAAGGACCAGCCGGGCCGCAAGGTCATCTGGATCGTCTGGGCCGGGGCCGGCAACCCCTTCAAGATCGTCGACCTCGACCTGAAGCGCTACGGCATCGAGATCGCCACCGGCGGCAACATCCTGCCCGCCATGGCGGCCTACAAGGCGCTGCCGGGCATGGAAGGCGCGGCCTACTACTACTTCGGAATTCCGAAGAACCCGGTGAACGAGGCCATGGTCTCGATGCACTACAAGGAATTCAAGACGCCGCCGGACTTCTTCACGGCCGGCGGCTTCTCGGCCGCGATGGCGATCGTGACGGCGCTCAAGAAGACCGGGGGCGACACCGGCACCAACAAGCTGATCACGGCGATGGAAGGCATGAGCTTCGACACGCCCAAAGGCAAGATGACCTTCCGCAAGGAAGACCACCAGGCGATGCAGTCGATGTACCACTTCAAGATCAAGGTCGACCCGGCCTTCGCCTGGGGCGTGCCGGAGCTGGTGCACGAGATCAAGCCTGAAGAGATGGACATCCCCATCAAAAACAAGCGCTGAGGAAGCGATCGCGGCCGGCGAAGCCCGGCCCATTCGGGAAATGCCGCGGAACCGGCTTTGCCGGGCCGCAGGCGTTGCCCCCGGCAGGGGGTGGGCGGCTACACGAAGTGAGCCAACCTGGGGGGGAGCCCCATTTTCATGCTCGAAACCAAAGATCTCACCATCCGCTTCGGCGGACACGTGGCGGTGAATGCTGTCTCTTGCGCGTTCGCGCCGGGCACGCTGACCGCGATCGTCGGCCCCAACGGAGCCGGCAAGACCACGTACTTCAACCTGATCTCGGGGCAGCTCAAGGCGTCCGCGGGCACGGTGTCGCTCGACGGCCAACTGCTGTCGGGACTGCCGGCCTCGGCGCGCACGCGGGCCGGGCTCGGGCGGGCGTTCCAGCTCACGAACCTGTTCCCGAATCTCTCGGTGCTCGAGAACGTGCGGCTCGCGGTGCAGGCCACGCGTGAAGGCGCGCATCGGCGCGGCCTCAACCTGTGGAGCATCTGGAGCGACCACCGCGCCTTGACCGAGCGCGCCGACCAGATCCTGGCCGATGTCGCGCTCAAGGCCAAGGAGCACGCGACCGTGGCCAGCCTGCCGCACGGCGACCAGCGCAAGCTCGAGGTGGCGCTGCTGATGGCGCTCGAACCCAAGGTCTTCATGTTCGACGAACCGACGGCCGGCATGAACGCCGCCGAGGCGCCGGTGATCCTCGACCTGATCCGCAAGCTCAAGCAGGACAAGAGCAAGACCATCCTCCTGGTCGAGCACAAGATGGACGTGGTGCGCGAACTCGCCGACCGCATCATCGTGCTGCACAACGGGCAGCTGGTGGCCGACGGCGAACCGGCCGAGGTGATCGCCTCGCCGATCGTCCAGGAAGCCTATCTGGGCGTTGCGAAGGAGGCCGCCGCATGAGCAGCATGAACACGAATCTTCTCGCGATGAAGGGCGTGCACACGCACATCGGGGCGTATCACATCCTGCACGGCGTCGACCTGGCCGTGCCCCGCGGCCAGCTCACGATGCTGCTGGGCCGCAACGGCGCCGGCAAGACCACCACGCTGCGCACACTGATGGGCCTTTGGCATGCCTCGCAGGGCAGCGTGCGCTTCGGCGACACCGACATCACGGCGATGCATACGCCGCAGATCGCCGAACTCGGCATCGCCTACGTGCCCGAGAACATGGGCATCTTCTCGGACCTCACGGTCAAGGAGAACATGCTGCTGGCGGCCCGCAGGGCGAAGAACGCCGAGCAGATGGACGACGCGCGGCTGAAGTGGATCTTCAAGCTGTTCCCGGCGGTCGAGAAGTTCTGGAACCACCCGGCGGGCAAGCTCTCGGGCGGGCAGAAGCAGATGCTGGCGGTGTCGCGCGCGATCGTCGAGCCGCGCGAGCTGCTGGTCATCGACGAGCCCAGCAAGGGCCTGGCGCCGGCCATCATCAACAACATGATCGACGCCTTCGGCGAGCTCAAGCGCAGCGGCGTGACGATCCTGCTGGTCGAGCAGAACATCAGCTTCGCGCAGCGCCTGGGCGACCAGGTGGCCGTGATGGACAACGGCCGAGTGGTGCACAGCGGCAGCATGGCCGCGTTCTCCGCCGACGAACGACTGCAGCAATCCCTGCTGGGACTCGCGCTATGAAAAACTCCGACTTCGACTGGAAACCACTCCTGCTGGTGCCGGTGCTCGCGCTGGTGGCGCTGCCGCTCACGGGCTCGGTCTCGACCTGGCTTACGCTCACGGTGGCTGGCCTCGCGATGGGCATGATCATCTTCATCATCGCCTCCGGCCTGACATTGATCTTCGGCCTGATGGACGTGCTGAACTTCGGCCACGGCGTGTTCATCGCGCTCGGCGCCTTCGTCGCCAGCAGCGTGCTCGGCCTGATGGGCGACTGGACCGGCTCGGGCGAGCTGTGGCGCAATCTCGTGGCCGTGTTCCCCGCGATGCTGGTCGCCATGGGGGTGGCCGGCGCGGTCGGCCTGGCCTTCGAGCGCTTCATCGTGCGGCCGGTGTACGGCCAGCACCTGAAGCAGATCCTGATCACGATGGGCGGCATGATCATCGGCGAGGAGCTGATCAAGGTCATCTGGGGGCCGGCGCAGATCCCGCTGCCGCTGCCCGAAGCCCTGCGCGGCTCGCTGCTGGTTGGCGACGCGGCGATCAGCAAGTACCGCATCCTCGCGGTGGTGATCGGTCTCTTCGTGTTCGGCCTGCTGGCCTGGACCCTCGGCCGCACCAAGATCGGCCTCCTGATCCGCGCCGGCGTGCAGGACCGCGAGATGGTCGAGTCGCTGGGCTACCGCATCGGCCGGTTGTTCGTCGGCGTCTTCGTGGTCGGCAGCGCGCTGGCCGGCCTGGGCGGCGTGATGTGGGGGCTGTTCCAGCAGAACCTGATCCCGCAGATGGGTGCGCAGGTCAACGTGCTGATCTTCATCGTGATCATCATCGGCGGGCTCGGCTCCACGGCCGGCGCGCTGATCGGCGCCTTGCTGGTCGGCCTCATGACCAACTACATCGGCTTCATCGTGCCGACGCTGACCCAGTTCGCGAGCATCTTCCTGATGGTGGCGGTGCTGCTGTGGCGTCCGCAGGGCGTGTACCCCGTGGCCAATCGTTGAAGAGAAACCCATGCTGTCCCGACTGCTTTCCAACGACCTGCCGCGCAGCCGCCTGCTGGCCTTGCTGCTCGCGGCCCTGGTGCTGGCGCTGGCCTTCGCACCCTTCCTGTTCCCGGGTGTCAAGGCGCTCAGCGTGGCGGCCAAGATCCTGGTCTTTATCGTGCTGGTCGCGAGCTTCGACCTGCTGCTGGGCTACACCGGCATCGTGAGCTTCGCGCACACGATGTTCTTCGGCATCGGCGCCTATGGCATCGCGATCTCGGCCAGCCGACTGGGCGCGAACTGGGGCGCGGTGGCGGTGGGCCTCGGCGCCGCGCTCGCGATCTCGCTCGCGCTGTCGCTCGCGATCGGCCTGTTCTCGCTGCGCGTGCGGGCGATCTTCTTCGCCATGATCACGCTGGCCGTGGCCTCGGCCTTCCAGACCCTGGCCTCGCAGATGTCGGATTTCACGGGCGGCGAGGATGGCCTGACGTTCAAGCTGCCCGAGCTGATCTCGCCGAGCTTCGAGTTCGCGGAAGAACCCTTCCTCGGCGTCTCGCTCGACGGCCGGCTGCTGTGCTACTACCTGCTCTTCGTCGCCACGGTGCTGCTGGTGCTGGCGCTGCTGCGGATCGTGAATTCGCCCTTCGGCCGCGTGCTGCAGGCGATCCGCGAGAACGAGTTCCGCGCCGAGGCGATCGGCTACCGCGTGGTGGTCTACCGCACCACGGCCTCGGTGCTGTCGGCGCTGTTCGCGACGCTGGCCGGCGCGATGCTCGCCATCTGGCTGCGCTACAACGGACCCGACACCTCGCTCAGCTTCGAGATCATGGTCGACGTGCTGCTGATCGTGGTGATCGGCGGCATGGGCACGATCTATGGCGCGGTGGTCGGCGCGGTGCTGTTCGTGATCGCGCAGAGCTACCTGCAGGATCTGCTGCGCATCGGCAGCGAGGCGGCGAGCGGCATCGGCTGGCTCGCGGCGCTGCTGTCGCCCGACCGCTGGCTGCTGTGGTTGGGCGTGCTGTTCGTGCTGTCCGTGTATTACTTCCCGACCGGCATCGTCGGCCGCCTGCGCGCGAGGGCAATGAAATGAATGCGCCAACTTCGAACTACCTCCAGCTCGCCGGCCGCGAGGTCCACTGGCTCGACTGGGGCCCGCGCGATGGCCCGGTGATCGTGGCCTGGCATGGCCTCGCGCGCACCTGCCGCGACATGGACGAGCTGGCCCGGCACTTCGCCGAGCGCGGCTTCCGCGTGATCTGCCCCGACACCATCGGCCGTGGACTGAGCCAGTGGAGCCCGGCGCCGGACGAGGAGTACCAGCTGTCCTTCTACGGCCGGCTTGCGCTCGGGCTGTTCGATGCGCTGAAGCTCACGCGCGTCCACTGGGTCGGCACCTCGATGGGCGGCGCGATCGGCATGGTCTGCGCGTCGGGCCTGCTCGAGCCGACGATGAAGCCGCGCATCGCGAGCCTGGTGCTCAACGACAACGCGCCGCAGATCGCGGCGGCAGCGGTCCAACGCATCCGTTCGTATGCCGGCCGGCCGCCGGCCTTCGACACGGTGGTCGAGCTGGAGCAGTTCTTCCGCACGGTCTACAAGCCGTACGGCTGGCTCAGCGACGCGCAGTGGCGCCGCCTGACCGAGAGCTCGACCCGGCGCCTGCCCGACGGCCGCGTGACGCCGCACTACGATCCGGCCATGGTGCGGCAGTTCGAGGCCCACCCGGACGACTACCTGCTGTGGCCGCACTACGACGCGATTGAGGCGCCGGTGCTGTGCCTGCGCGGCGTCGACTCCGACCTGGTGCTGCCCGAGACCCTGGCCGAAATGCGCACCCGGGGCCCCGGTGCCGCCGGCCGACTGCAGATCATCGAAGTGCCGGGCTGCGGCCACGCGCCGGCGCTCAACGTGACCGGGCACCTGGCGCCGATCGAGGCCTTTGTGCGCGCCGCCGGCACGTGAATCGAGACGGGCAGACAATCGGCCCGCTCATTCAATCGGAGACTTCTTTCATGGCGCTTTCGTTCTACGACATCTCGGTCCCGGTTTTCGTCCGCGGACTCGGCCAGCTCTCGCACGTGCTCGACAAGGGACTTGCCCATGCGCAGGCCAGCGGCACCGACCCGGCCGCCTTGTTCAATGCGCGCCTCGCGCCCGACATGTTCACGCTGGCCGGCCAGGTGCAGAGCGCCAGCGATGCGTCCAAGCTCGGCACGGCCCGCATCGCCGGCATCACGGCGCCCAGCTTTCCCGACACCGAGACCAGCTACGCCGAGTTGCAGGCGCGGGTCGCGAAGACGATCGAATTCCTCAACGGCGTCGACCGTGCGGGCGTCGACGGCGCCGAGGCGCGCGAGGTCGTGATGAAGGTGCGCGGCAACGAGCTGAAATTCACGGCCGAACGCTACCTGCTGCAGTTCGCGCTGCCGAACTTCTTCTTCCACGTGACGACGGCCTACGACGTGCTGCGGCACAGCGGCGTACCGCTGAGCAAGCTCGACTACCTGGGACGCTTCTAGGCTCGATCACACAGGCCGGCGAGGAACCCTTTGCCGGCGTCGGAACGCAACGGGCGTGCAGCCGACTTCTCGTTTGAAGAACTTGCTGAAGTTGGTGGCCTCGTCGAAGCCCAGCTTGTCCGCAATGGCGGCGGCGGGCATGTCGGTATGCACCAGCAGACGCTTCGCTTCCAGGTTGATGCGCGCAGCGATGAAGGCCTTGGCTGTCATGCCCAGCGCCGCCGTCACTGCCCGCCCCAGGCTCTTTTCGGTGTCGCCGAGCTTGGTGGCGTAGTCGGCCACCTGATGCCACTCGGCGAAGCGTTCGTCCACGAGCCGCTGGAATCGCTTGAAGCGTTGCGATGCAGCGGAGATCACCGGCTCCTGCGATTGTTGTCGGCCGTGCAGGATGCTCAGTCGCGTCAGGAGCGCATGCAGCTGGTGGCGCAACAGGGCATGCACGTCTTCCAGTGGCGCGTCGATCAGCGTGTCGTCGCGCATCCGCTGGATCGCGTCCGTCACCTTTTGCAGTTCATCGATGTTCAGGAGCAGATGTTCCGGCAATCTCTCCAGGTCCACCGCGAGCCTGGGGTCGCCGGGCGTCCTTGAAACCGGCAAGACGAATTCCGGACGGAACAGAACGTTCCAGCCATCCCAGTCCTGGTCATCTCCGTAGTTGTGCGCTTGCCCTGGCCGCAACACGAGCAGCGACCCCTGCTGGCAGGTGAGCGACCTGAAGTCGACCATCTGCGTGCAGTCGCCGCGCGTGACGCAGACCAAAGTGTGGAACTCGTACCGATGCGTCGTTCGCACCTTCTCCTGACCCCGGTGCCTCAAGTCGGCGACGGTGAAGATTTCGAGATCGAGCGGGTAGGGTGCCCGCGGGCGATAGCCCAGTCGCTGGATAACGCCGTTCGCCTTCGAGCCACCCGGCGTGGACCGAGCCGGTTTCAGTGAAGCGTAGGGCCCTCTTCTTGCACTTGGTGTCTTGAAAGTATCACTCATTGTCCAGAACGAACCGTTCAATTGGGCCTATTTTGTCTAAAAATAACCAACATTGACAACCGATATCCACAACCGCATCAACACGGGAGCGCATCATGAACAACATCGACATCACCAAGACCTACATCAAGGCCGTGCAGACGGGCGACCAAGCCACGCTGGGCAGCCTCATTTCGCCTGACGTGGTCTGGCACCAGCCGGGCAGCAACCAGTTCTCGGGCACGCATCGGGGCATGGCTGCGGTCGGCGCCCTGCTCGGCAAGATGATGGAAGTTTCCAGGGGAACCTTCGCGATCACCCGCGCTGACCACCACATGGCCAATGGCGACTGGGTGGCCGTCACGCTGGAGTTTGCCGGCCAGGCGAATGGCATCGAACTCAAGCAGCCGGGCGTCGACTTGATCCGGATCGAGGGCGGCAAGATCGTGGAAGTCCGGCTGTTCTCCAGTGACCAGAATCAGGAAGACCTGTTCTGGGGACAATGATCCGTCGCCCGCGTAGGCCCAGGTCAGGGCCGCGTCGGCCAGCCCGCCAGATGGCGCTCGGCGATGCCGCTGAGCGCGGTGATCCATGCCGGGTTGTCGTTGAGGCAGGCGATGTAGTTGAACTCCTTGCCGCCCGACGCGACGAAGGCTTCGCGGCCTTCCATCGCGATCTCTTCCAGGGTCTCCAGGCAGTCGGCCGGAAAGCCGGGGCACATCACGTCGACCCTTGAAACCCCCGCTGCGCCGAGTTCGCGCAGCGTGGGCTCGGTGTAGGGCTCGAGCCACTTCGCGCGGCCGAAGCGCGACTGGAAAGTCACGCGGTACTGGGCCGGCGCGAGCGCGAGCCGCTCGGCCAGCAGGCGCGCCGTCGCGAGGCACTGCGCCTGGTACGGATCACCGAGCCGGATGTTGCGCTCGGGAATGCCATGGAAGCTCATCACGAGCAGCTCGCCGCGGCCGTTGCGCTGCCAGTGCCGCTGCACGCTCTGCGCCAGCGCGTCGATGTAGAGCGGGTCGTCGTGGTAGTCGTTGACGAAGCGCAGCTCCGGCAGCCGGCGCACCCGTGCGCTCCATGCGTTGACCGCATCGATCACGCTGGCGGTGGTGGTGGCGGAGTACTGGGGGTAGGCCTGCAGCACCAGCACCCGGGTCGCGCCCTCGGCCTTGAGTTCGTCCAGCCGCGCCGCGATCGAGGGCTGGCCGTAGCGCATGGCATCGAGCACCGTCAGGCGATGGCCGCGCTCCCCGAGCCAGCCGGCCAGCAGCACGGCCTGCTTGCGGGTAAAGACCTTGAGCGGCGATCCCTCGGGCGTCCAGATGCTGGCGTACTTGGCGGCCGACTTGGCCGGCCGGGTCCGCAGGATGATGCCGTGCAGGATCAGCGCCCACAGCAGGCGTGGAATCTCGACCACGCGCGGATCGCCGAGGAAGTCCGCGAGGTACGGCCGCACGGCCCGGGCGGTGGGCTCGTCGGGCGAGCCGAGGTTGCACCAGAGCACCGCGGTGCGCTCCGGGGTCTTGGGGGCGGCGGGCGGTTCGTCTCTGAAGGGCATGCGATATTCTCGGTCATGGCTTTTGCGACCCCCGATTCACTCGCGCTCGACGTCAAGCGCATCGCCGCGATCTCGCTCGACCTCGACGACACGCTGTGGCCGATCTGGCCCACCATCGAGCGCGCCGAGCGCGTGCTGCACGACTGGCTGCTGCGCGAGGCGCCCAGGACCGCCGACCTGCTGGTGACGCCCGGCATCCTGCGCGAACTGCGCGAGGCGGCCGCCAAGGAGCGCTCCGACCTTGCGCATGACCTGAGCGCGCTGCGCCGCGAGTCGATCCGCGGCGCGCTGCGGCGCGCCGGCGAAGACCCGGCGCTGGCCGAGCCGGCTTTCGATGTCTTCTTCGAAGAGCGCCAGCGCGTCACCCTCTATGACGACGCACTGCCGGCGCTCAAGTGGCTCAGCGAACGCTATCCGCTGGTGGCGGTCTCCAACGGCAACGCCGACATCCACCGCACCGGCGTCGGGCGCTGGTTCCGCACCGCTTTCAATGCGCGCGATTTCGGCAGCGGCAAGCCGCACGCGCCGATCTTCCGCGCCGCCGCGGCTTCGGTCGGGCTGCTGCCCAAGGACGTGCTGCATGTCGGCGACGATGCGGCGCTCGATGTGGTGGGCGCGCTCGATGCCGGCATGCAGGCCGCCTGGCTGGTGCGCGAGGAGCGGCCCTGGGAGCACGGCGCGCGGCCGCAGCTGATCGTGCCGAACCTGCACGCGCTGTGCATGGCCCTGGACACGGCCCGCGATTGAACTGATCCGCTGCGTTTCAGCGCGGCCCGGTGATCGCGCGCATCAGGCCGTCGCTCACGGGGGCCAGGGTGTTGTGGTTCTTGATCATGCCCAGCGCGTTGCTGCTGGCATCGATCACGGTCTGGTTCACGATGTGCTGGTTGTCCAGCGTGTTCTGGATGACGGTGCCTGAGGTCCCCGCCTGTTGGGGCAGGAAGCTGTTCCCGGGGCCGATCTGGATCAGGTTGATGGCCGCCATCTGCTTGCTGAGCTGCGCCGCCTGGGCCGCACTCAGGTTGTTCAGCTGCCCGAAGTTGAGGGTGGTCTGCGTCACCAGGTCCCCGTTGACATAGGTGGCGCGCGAGATGCCGA
Organism: Variovorax sp. 10N432; assembly: GCF_056394465.1. NCBI lineage: Bacteria > Pseudomonadati > Pseudomonadota > Betaproteobacteria > Burkholderiales > Comamonadaceae > Variovorax > Variovorax sp. 10N432. The sequence continues at coordinate 143,137 of NZ_JBFTHX010000007.1, read as the reverse complement.
AAGTCACCATCAGTCCGTTGCCGGTGTCGAAGCCGCCCCGCAGGCTGTCGAGGGTGTCGTCGCCCACCGCCATCCAGGTCTCGCTGTGCCGCTGCACCGGGTCGGCCAGGCCATCGGCCCAGGCGCCGCAGGTGCCCGCGAGCACTGCAAGGCCGAGCATCGCGCGCATCATCGACAGGGCACGGGCGCGGCGCATCAGAAGTCTCCGGGCCCGAGCTTCGGCAGCGAGATGTCGGTCATGCCGTTGCGGGCAAGCCCCGTTCCCACCGGTGCCCGCGGCGCCGCGCGCCAGTCGGCGGCGACGTTGAAGCGGGCCGATTCCATGCGGTTGTGGATGACGAACAGCAGGCCGTTCTGCCAGACCTTGTCGAAGGCCTGGCGCGACATGGCGCGCGTCCCCAGGGCCGGATCGCCGACCAGCACACGGTCTGCCTGCACGCCCTTGACGACCACGAAGTGGTGGTAGCCGTCGGAGTTGATCAGCACGATGGCGGGCACGCGGGCCTCGTTGAGCTTTTCCAGCGGCTGCTCGAAGCCGTCGGCCTCGAAGCCTTGCGCCTCCAGGTAGCGCTTCATGTCGAGCAGCGAGAAGCCCTCGGTGTGGATCTTCTTCTGGTCGCCATGCTCGTACATCTGTTCGAACACGGTCTCTTCGGTCACCGGAAAACCGTAGTGATGGGTGAGCAGCGTGGCCAGGGCCGCCGAGCCGCAGCTGAAGTCGTACTTCTGGATCAGCGTGCGCCCGGTGCGGGACTGCTTCAGGCTGGTCAGGGGAATCACGACGTCGCCCATGGCGATCGACGGCATGTACGCGCCGTCGGCGGCGGCCAGTTCGGCCGTCGCCAGCAGCGCGACGCATAGGAGGAGGCGGCGCATGGTGCCTGCCTCTCAGTTCATCTGCAGATTGAGGATCGTCGCGTTCTGTATCAGCACGTTCGCGCCGCTGTTCTGGATCACCGTCGGCAGCCCGCTCATGTTGGCGAACGATCCGGCGCTGATCGTGTTGTCGCCCGTCGTGACGTTGCGTGCCGAGTTGTTGGCCGTGACGCCGCGCAGGGTCATCTCGTTGCTCACGACTTCGGCGCCGCCGCGCGTGTTGGCCAAGGTGGCCGCGTCGACCGGCTGCGCGACAAAGGCGATCGGCCGGGCTTCGGAGCCGGGCGCGTCGCGCAGGGTCTGCGCTGCCACTGTCGCCGGCAGCAGGATCCCGAGGGCCGCGCAAATGGGCCCGAGGCGGGTGATGGATGTCATGGCGTCTCCCTTCGGCCTGCGGTGTGGGGCGAGCCGATCTTCGCCGTGCGCCCCGGTGACCCGGGTCGCACGGCGATGATCGGTCTCAGGCTTCGATCAACGTCCCACGGACAGGTTGGCCTGCACGTTCACGCTTTGCTGAACCATCGCCGCGATGCCGCTGTTCTGGTTCGCGACCATGATGCCCGCCGCCGTCTGGCCGACGCTGGTCATGGTGTTGGACATGTTGAACGTGCCGGCATTCACGGTTGCCGTGCCGCCTGCGCCGCCCGTGCCACCGTTGCCGGTGCCGCCGGTTCCGCCGTTGCCGGTATTGGTTCCGCCGTTGCCCGCACCGCCTGCGCCGCCCGTGCCGCTACCGCCCGCGCCGCCGGCGCCTGCGGTGTTGTTGCCGTTGCTGGCGCTGCCGTTGGTGGCGCTGCCGACCGTGCTCGAGCCGCCTGCGCCGCCCGTGCCCGCGCCGCCGGTCTGGGTGCCGGTCGCGGTGCTGGTGGCAGTGCCGCTCGCTCCGCCTGCTCCACCCGCTCCGCCGCCGCCCGTGGCGCCGCTCGCGCCGCCTGCGCCTGCCGTGCTGGTCGATGTGCCGGCTCCGCCCGCGCCGCTCGCGCCACCTGCGCCTGCCGTGCCGCTGGTGCCGCCTGCACCGCCCGCACCGCCCGCGCCGCCTGCACCCAGGCCGCCGCCATCACCGCCCGAACCACCCGAGCCGCCCGAGGTGTTGCCGGTGCTTCCGCCGCCGCCGCCACCGCCGGTCCTGCCGCCGAGCGCAGCGGACAGGCTGCCGCTGCTTCCGCCGCGTCCGCTGTCACCGCTCGCGCCGCCGCGTCCGCCGTCGCCGCCACTGGAGGAGGCGCGTCCGCTGCCGGTCAGGCCTGCGGCGATGCCGCCGAGGCCGTTGCCGCCGTCACCTGCCGTGGAATCGCCAATCGTGGCGCTGCCATGCTGGATGGCGCCGTTGGATGCGCTGCCACCCACCGCGCCGACCGCACCGGTGCCCGTGGCACCGTTGCCGCCCGTGCCCGTGCCATAGGCTGCGCCGCCCTTGCCCGTGCCGCCACGTCCGCCATAGCCGTTGCCGCCCGCGACAGAGCCATTGTTGGTGGCGTAGTTGCCGATGTTGGACACGCTGTTGCCAGACACATAGCCTTCGAGCTTGCTCACGGCTGTTGCCTTGGCCGTATTGAAGGCGTTGGTGAAGTTTCCGGTGGACCCGTTGTTGATGGCGGCAGAACGTTCGGCACTCGCGTCGGCAGCACCCGACTCCCTGTTGGTACTTGTGCTATTCCTCGTACTCGAGCTCGTGCGGGTGCTGGTGCTCGTACTGGTACTCGTGCTGGTGGCGGTGTTGCTGCCCGTCGTCGTCCGTTGATCCTGATCCGTGTCATTTGCAAACACCGAACCACTGAACCCGAAGGCAAGGGCAATGGCCGAAGCCAGAAGTGTCTTTTTCATGAACCCTCCAGAAAGTTGAACAAGCTTGGTATTGACGTGCGTCGCCGCAAATCGAGAGGCCATGTGCAACTTCGGTGCCAGCAACTTACGGCTTGTTTCGCCGGCCCTCGCGCTCAGAGGCGAAGGCTGCTTCACGACCGTCCGGAGCCTTCGATCGACGCCGCGCGGAGCGGGCGCCAGGGAGGGATTCGGCACTCGCTCTGTCACACTCCCTTGACGGCCGTTCGATGTAGCGGCACGGCGGTGCGCCGAAGGGTCCGACACCCCCCGGACCGGCTCCAGCCTTATGCCGGCGTGCTTTTCGTCACGTGGGTGTGACAGTCGATCGCGTCGAAGCTAGGCCTTGCTCGGGCGCCACTCCTTTGGCTGCGAGGCCAGGCTTGGCGCCGCGCGCCGCGAAGCCGCCGGCAGTCGTCCGGATCGAAGTGCAACAAATCTGAGACAGCCACTGAATTCGCTACAAATTGCTTACCTTTGTTTGCAACTTGTAGCTTGGTGCACTTGTTCTTTACGATTAGGCTGGCACGCGAAAACGCTCGTACCAAGAAGCAAGAGAGGGACACCATGGAGACCTTCGGTCCGCACAGGGCGCTGGCATTGCTGGCCTGTTCGTCACTGGCATGGTCGGGTGCCCTTGCTCAGAGCCAGGGTGCTTCCTCGACGCGCAATGCAGCCAAGCGGCTGGAGGCGCTGCAGCAGCAGGTGAAGGACCAGGGGCGGCAGATCGATGCACTCAAGGAGCAGGCCGACCAGCAAGAGGCCCGCTACCGCGAACTGCAGCAGCGCCTCGAGACGCAGGAGGCGCGCGGCGCGCCGGCGCCCGATGCGACCCGGACCGCGACCCGCAAGCCGGCCCCGGAGGGCGAGGCGGCCGATGCCGGCGCGAGGCCGGTGCAGGTCGGCGTCGCGCCCAGCGACGAGACGCCGCAGCCGCCGCAGTATGCGCAGCTGTTCGACGAACCCGGCGTCCTCACGCCCAAGGGCAAGTTCGTCTTCGAGCCTTCGCTCTTCTACGGCTACTCGTCCAGCAACCGCGCCGCGCTGGTGGGCTACACGGTGATCCCGGCCCTGCTGATCGGGCTGATCGACGTGCGCGAGTTCAAGCGCAACACCTTCATCGGCACCCTGACCGGCCGCTGGGGCGCCACCAACCGGCTCGAGTTCGAAGCCAAGCTGCCCTACGTCTCGCGTTCGGACGACACGATCAGCCGCGAGATCTTCACTGGTTCGGCGTTCGACAACGTCTTCAACACCACGGGCAGAGGGATCGGCGATGCCGAATTCGCGGCCCGCTACCAGATCACCGACGGCAAGGACGGCATGCCTTACGTGATCGGCGGCTTGCGCTTCAAGTCGCGCACCGGCACGGACCCGTTCGAGGTGGTCACCGACTGCGTGACGCGCTGCATCGGCAACACCACCGGCACCGGCCTGCCGCTCGACCTGGCCACCGGCTCGGGCTTCTATTCGCTGCAGCCGGGCGTCACCTGGCTGCTGCCTTCGGACCCCGCGGTGTTCTTCGGCGGTCTCAACTTCACCTACAACTTTCCCCGCAGCGGCATCAGCCGGCTGGTGCTCAACGGCGAGCGCGAGTTCATCGGCGACGTCAAGCCCGGCAACGTATGGGGCCTGAACTTCGGCATGGGCCTGTCCATCAATGACCGTTCGTCCTTCAGCCTCGGCATGGAGCTGTATTCGATCGGGCCTACCGAGCAGAACGGCCAGCGCGTGATCGGCTCGGTGCGCACGCAACTGGCTTCGCTGCTGCTGGGCTACTCGTACCGCTACAGCCCCAAGACCACCTTGAACGTGACCGTGGGCGCGGGGCTGACGCGCGACACGCCCGATCTCCAGATGACAGTCCGGGTGCCGATGTCGTTCTAGCCGCGGCTGGGATTGGTCACCATGCAGCAACCAGGCAGCATTCTTTGCGTGACGCTAGGCGGCCATTCGATGCGGGTGGCCGAGCAGCTGCTCGGGCGCGGCTGGGACCTGGCCCAGGCGAACGACCTGGCCGCCGCCGGCCGCCTGCAGGCGCACCGCAGCTTCATGCTCGGCCTGTTGGTGGTTGGCGCCGAGTCGAGCGTGCCCGAGACGGCGGTCGAGGCCTGCATCGGCGCCTCGGGCGGCAGCGAGTGGGTGGCGGTGTGCGAGCCCCAGGCGCTGGAGTCACCGGCCTTCCGCGACCTCGTCCTGGGGAGCTTCTTCGATCACCTGCTGATGCCCTTCCACCTGGACGAGCTGGAACTGGTGCTCGGCCACGCAACCCAGCGCGCCATCCTGCGGCAGCGCCACGACGCGGCCCGCCGGCATGCGGTGGATGCGCTCGGCATGGTCGGCCAAGGGCCCGCGATCACACGCCTGCGCGACCAGATCCGCAAGGTCGCCGCGACCGAGGCGCCGGTGTTGATCGGAGGCGAGAGCGGCAGCGGCAAGGAACTGGCGGCGCGCGCGATCCATCAGTGCTCGCACCGCTCGGCGGGGTCCTTCGTGGCCGTCAACTGCGGCGCGATATCGCCGTCGCTGATCCAGTCCGAACTGTTCGGCCACGAGCGCGGCGCCTTCACCGGCGCATCGTCCGAACGCCGAGGGCTGATCGAAGCAGCCAGCGGCGGCACCATCTTCCTCGACGAGATCGGCGACCTGCCGATCGAACTGCAGACCAACCTGCTGCGCTTTCTGCAGGAAAAGACGATCAGCCGCGTGGGCGGCGTGCGCAACATCCATGTCGATGTGCGGGTGGTGGCGGCATCCCATGTGGACCTGGCCGAGGCGGTTGCTGTCGGGCAGTTCCGGGAAGACCTGTTCTATCGGCTGAACGTGCTGTCGATCGACGTCGCGCCGCTGCGCCGGCGGATGGAGGACGTGCCGATCCTGGCCGAGTATTTCTTCCAGCGCTGCGTCGCCAAGAGCCGCACGCGGGTGCGCGGATTCAGCCGCCAGGCGCTGGCCGCGATGCTCGCCCACGCCTGGCCCGGCAACGTGCGTGAGCTGTTCAACCGCGTGCAGCGCGCGGTCGTCATGACCGACCGGCGCCTGATCGGGCCCACCGACCTGGGCCTGCAGGCAGTCGAGAACGTGGCCGGCATGGGGCTGGACTTGGCGCGCACGGCGGCCGAGCGTGACGTGATCTGCCTGACCCTGACGCGGGTGGGACGCAACATCACGCATGCCGCGCGCGAACTCGGGGTCTCGCGCATGACCCTGTATCGGCTGATGGAAAAGCACGGCATCGCGCTCGAATCGGAGTCGCGGCTTCACGTGGCCCCGGTCTGGCCGGAGCCGGCGCCGGTGATTCGACCGACGCCCTCGCCGCGGGTCGGCGATCCGCTCGAGGCCATGATGAAGGCGCCGTCCGCGGGCTTCCACGCCGATTGGGCGGGTGCCGGCAAGCCGGCGGGGCGGGCTTAGGCGAGCGCGCGCGAAGCGTCGATGGCGCTGCGCACCGCGCCTTCGAGCGTGGCCGGATAGGCGCCATCCACATAGTCGCCGCAGGCCAGCAGGCCCGGCGCCACCGCCTGCCGCGGGCGAACCAGCCTGGGCACGCAGGCGAAGGTGGCGCGCCGCTCGACCACCGTCAGCACCGCCCGCAGGTCGGGCTGGCCGAGTTGCTCCCGGGCCTGTGCCAGCACCTGGCGCTGCAACTGTTCGCGGTCGTCTCCGCTGGCACTGATCACGCAGGCCAGCAGGCCACGCGGACCGCCGAGCTGGCCGCGATCGAAGACGAACTGCGCCGGCGCGTCGTCCCGGCTGCGCAGTGCGAGCATCGGTGCCGGCAGCACGGCGTCGCCATGCAGGTAGACGGTGGCGATGGCTTCGTGCGCCAGCGCCTCGGCCGCGGCCGCCCAGTGCGGCGCCGCGTCGGCCGCCAGCCGTGCCGCTTCCCAGGGCGGGCAGGCCAGCACCACCCGATCGAAGGGCTCGCCGTCGACCTGCCAACCGGCGCCATGGCGCGCCAGCGTGCGCACCCGGCGGCCCGTTTCGGTCCGGGCGCCGTGCTGCCGCAGCCATCGATCGGCCGCGTCGGGGAACAGCGCACCGAGGTCGACCCGCGGCAGCAGCAGCTGCGATCCGCCGGGTGTCTTGAACAGCGCATCGGCCAGTACCCGCAGGAACACCTGGCCGCTGGCTTCGGCCGGCGGCGTGTTCAAGGCCGACAGGCACAGCGGCTCGGTGAGCTCGGCCTGCACCCGCGGCGTCAGGGTGCCGCACAGGTCGGCCACCGTGGCCGTGTCGGCGCAGGCGAAGCCTTGCCGCTGCCAGCGTGTCGACGTCTGCAGCAGCGACAGCTTGTCCCGCCACGACCAGCCGCGCGCCGCCAGCACCCCGGCCAGCACGTCGAGTGGTGCCAACCGGCGCGTCGCCCGGTCGAGCCAGTGCGGCAGCTGCGGCAGCGACAGTCCGCCGCCGTCCGGAAAGCGCAGCACCAGCGGAATGCGCTGGAGGGCCGCACCGGCATCGACGCCCACCCGCGCCATCAGCGCCAGGGTCTCGGTGTAGGCGCCGATCAGGATGTGCTGCCCGTTGTCGAGCAGGAGCGGGCTTCCGTCGGGCAGCGTCGCCGACAGCGCCCGCGCCCGCCCACCCCATTGCCGCGCGGCCTCGAAGACCGTGACCGCATGCCCGGCCCGCACCGCCTCGACCGCGCAGGCCATGCCGGCCCAGCCGCCACCGACGACCGCAACAGTGCTCAAGTCAGAGCTTCCCGAGTGCCTGGACACGCCACGCCAGCCACAGCTTGCGAACCGGCGTCAGGCTCACGCGCTGGTCGAGCACCTTGAAGTCGTCGCGCGCGATCTCCTCGAGCAGCGTGCGATAGATGCTGGCCATCATCAGTCCGGGCTTCTGGGTCCGCCGGTCGGCCGCGGGCAGCAGCGCGAGGGCCTCGTCATAGGCCTCCAGCGCCCGCCCGGCCTGGAACTTCATGAGCGCCACGAAGCGCTCGGAATGGACCCGGTTCAGGATCTCGTGGGCCTTGACGTCGAACTGCTGCAGTTCGTTGACCGGCAGGTAGATGCGGCCCCGCAGGGCATCTTCGCCGACGTCGCGGATGATGTTGGTCAGCTGCAGCGCCAGGCCCAGCTTGTGCGCGTACTCGGTGGTCTTCGAATCGGTCTGGCCGAAGATGCGTGCCGCGCCTTCGCCCACCACGCCCGCCACCAGGTGGCAATAGCGGCGCAGCGCCGGGAAGTCGAGGTAGCGCGTCTGGTCGAGGTCCATCTGGCAACCCTCGATCACCTGCTGCAACTGCCGCTCCTCGATGCCGTAGGCGGCCGCGTGCGGCATCAGGGCCTGCATGACCGGGTGGTGCGGCTGGCCGGCGAAGGACTGCGCGACCTCGCTGCGCCACCAGGCGAGCTTGGTCGCCGCGACGCCGGGGTCGCTGACTTCGTCGACCACGTCGTCGACCTCGCGGCAGAAGGCATAGAAAGCCGTGATCGCCGCGCGGCGCGGTTTCGGGAGAAACAGGAAAGCGTAGTAAAAGCTGCTGCCCGACGCAGCGGCCTTGTCCTGGACGTACTGCTCGGGGGTCATCGTGCGGGACTCTTCATGCGGCCGATTGTCTCCGCATCCGCATGGCCCGCCAGGCCAGCAGCGCCGCATCGCCGCGCCCGAGGGTCGGGCGGGCCGAGAAGCTGTCGCAGCCCTGGGCCTCGATCTTGTCGAGGATCCGGCTGCCGCCCTGGACCACGAAGCGCAGTTCCCAGCCGGCACGCCCGGGCAGACGGTGCACCAGCGGTGCGCCTTCCTGCATCAGCCCGCGGGCCCACGCCACTTCGCTCGCCACCAGCGCAATGGCGGCGGACGGCGGCGCGGTGGTCGCCAGCGGCGCGAAGCGGTCGAAATCGCCTTCGGCGAGGCCATGTACGCGACAGTCCTCGCGCGGCAGGTAGCGGCGCCCGCGCGGCAGGTCGACGCTCAGGTCCTGCCAGAAGTTGATCAGCTGCAGCGCGCTGCAGACGGCGTCGCTCTGCGCCAGCGAGCGCGCGTCGGTGACGCCGTACAGGTGCAGCAGCAGGCGCCCGATCGGGTTGGCCGAGCGGCGGCAGTAGTCCAGCAGCTCTGCGCGGTCGGCATAGCCGGCGCGATCGCGGGTTTTCTCGATGTCCTGCACGAAGGCCGACAGCAGATCCGCCAACAGCTTCTCGGGCAGCGCGAATTCGCGCATCGAAAAGGCCAGCGGCCCGAACACCTCGGGCCAGCGGCTGGCGGGCGCCCTGCCTCCTGCGGCGGCGGCGAGGTCGGCACGGAAGTCGCGCAGGGCCTCCAGCCGTTCGGCCGGACCGGCATCGCCTTCGTCGGCGATGTCGTCCGCGGTTCGGGCGAAAGCGTAGATGGCCGCGATCGGCGGGCGAAGCCGCGGCGGGCACAGCCACGAGGCGACGGGGAAGTTCTCGTAGTGCGTGGGCGCGGCTGCGAGCGGGGGAGGGGAGAGGGATGACACGCAGTCGATTGTCCCGCACGCTACGATCGGAGCCGCCACGGACCACCCACCATGCCCACCTCGACGCCGCAGACGAATCTTTCTCACCCTGCGCTGCATCGGCCGCGGCTGCCGCTCGTCATGGTCGCCGCGCTCGGCGTGGTCTTCGGCGACATCGGGACCTCGCCGCTGTATGCCTTCAAGGAGACGCTGAACCCGGAACACGGCGTGCCGTTCACGCCCGACTCGGTCCTCGGGCTCCTGTCGCTGATCTTCTGGGGGCTGATGTTCGTCGTGACGCTGAAGTACGTTGTGTTCGTGCTGCGCGCCGACCACGACGGCGAAGGCGGCATCCTGGCGCTGCAGGCGCTGGCCGCGGGCGCGGTGTCGAAACCTCCGGCCGGACGCTGGCTCGTTCAGGGCGTCGGCTGGCTGGGCCTGGTGGGTGCCGCCACCTTCTATGGCGACAGCCTGATCACGCCCGCCATCTCGGTCCTGTCGGCGGTCGAGGGCCTCGAAGTCGAAGCGCCGGGGCTGCAGCCCTTCGTGATCCCGATCACGGTCTCGATCCTGATCGCCTTCTTCGCGGTCCAGCGCAAGGGCACCGGGGTGGTCGGCAACATCTTCGGGCCGGTGATGCTGCTGTGGTTCGTCCTGATCGGGCTGTCGGGCCTGTGGCAGGTGCTGCAGCAGCCGCAGGTGCTGGCGGCGCTCGACCCGCGGCATGCAATCGGCTTCCTGCTGCACCACCGGGCCCAGTCGCTGGCGGTGCTGGGCGCGGTGTTCCTGGCCTTTACCGGCGGCGAGGCGCTCTATGCCGACATGGGGCATTTCGGCGCCCGGCCGATCCGGCTGGCCTGGCTGTTCATCGCCTTGCCCGCGCTGGCCCTGAACTATTTCGGCCAGGGTGCGCTGGTGCTGGGCAATCCGGCCGCCATCGACAACCCGTTCTTCCGCCTCTTCCCGTCCTGGGGCGTGCTGCCGATGGTGGTGCTGGCCGCCATGGCCACCGTGATCGCCTCGCAGGCGGTGATTTCCGGCGCCTTCTCGATCACGGCGCAGGCCATGCGCATGGGCTACCTGCCGCGCATGCAGGTCGTCCAGACCAGCGGGCACTCCATCGGTCAGATCTACGTGCCGACCATCAACTGGCTGCTGATGGTGGGCGTGCTGCTGCTGGTGATCGGCTTTCGCAGTTCGAGCGCGCTGTCGGCCGCCTACGGGATCGCGGTGTCGATCACGATGGTGACAACCACGCTGCTGACCGGGGTGGTGGCCTGGCGCCTGTGGCGCTGGAACCGGCTGGCGGTGCTGGCCGGGGTGCTGCTTTTCGCCCTGGTCGACGTCACCTTCGTGACCGCCAACAGCCTGAAGATCCTGCAGGGCGGCTGGCTCACGCTGGCCGTGGCGGTGGGTGTGATGCTGCTGTTCACGACCTGGGGCAAGGGCCGCCGGCTCGGGCTGGCCGCGGCGGAGGCCGAGCGGCTGCCGCTCGAGCCCTTCGTCCGCTCGCTGGAGGCCCACATGCCCTACCGGGTCCGCGGCACGGCGGTGTTCCTCAACGCCGATGCCGATTCGGTCCCGCACGCGCTGCTGCACAACCTCAAGCACAACCAGGTGCTGCACGAACAGGCGATCGTGCTGCGGGTACTGCCCTGCAATACGCCGCGGGTCGACGCCCGCGAGCGGATCGAGGCCGCGTCGCTCGGCAGCGGCGTCTGGGTCGTCACCGCCCGCCACGGCTACATGGAACGCCCCGACGTGCCCGAGTTCATCCGCATCCTGGCCTACCAGAGGGGCCTGGCCTGCGACTCGATGACGACCTCGTACTTCGTCTCGCGGGCCTCCGTCGTCGATGCCCACCTGCCTGGCATGAACCCCTTGCGCCGGGCCCTGTTCCGCTGGCTGCAGCGCAACGCGGGCCGGGCTTCCGACTATTTCGAGCTGCCGGGGAACCGGTTGGTGGAGATGGGGCAGCGGGGATAGCGGAGACTTGCTGGAATCAAATACTTGTATTGCAACAGGCACTCTCCATGCCGATTTCCATTCGCTTGCCTGCGGACGTGGAAGCGCGTCTCACGAATCTGGCGCTGCTAACGGGGCGCAGCAAGACTTCCCACGTCACTGAAGCTGTCGTCGACCACCTGGAAAGCCTGGAAGACTTGTACTTGGCAGAGCGCGAACTCGAGGCGATCCGGTCTGGCCAATCGGCCGCGACCCCGCTGGCCGACGTGATGAAGCAATTTGGTCTGGGGGATTGAGCTTTCGACTCGGCCGGAGAGAACCAGGCCGATCTTGACGGCTTCGCGTGGTCAGGATCGGGAATTGGCGCGACGTACACCGACAGAGGGTCGGGGGCGCCTGAAGCACGGCGTGCTTCGGAGCGACGGCGCCCCCGATTCCGTTTGACACCGATTCGCGTTTACCCTAGATTACTAACCGGCGGGTCATTAATGACCCCATCCGCAATCTCAAGGGTGCTCCATGACCGCGTCGACCTCCAACCCATTTCCCGGCCGCGCCTGGCTGTTGCTGGCCGTGCTCGCGCTGGCCGGCTGCTCGCGCCCGCCGGCGGCCGAGGAACCCTTGCGTGCGGTCAAGGTGGTCCAGGTCGGGACCAGCGCCTACGACACCGAGCCCGAGTTCTCGGCCGAGGTGAAGGCCCGGGTCGAATCGCGGCTCGGCTTCCGGGTTGCCGGCAAGATCGCCCGGCGCCAGGCTGAACTGGGCCAGCACGTCCAGGCCGGCCAGGTGCTGGCCCAGCTCGACCCGCAGGACTTCCGGCTGGCCGCCGAAGGTGCGCGCGCCGCGCATGCCGCGGCCCTGACCAACCGCGACCTCTCGCTGGCCGACCTGAAGCGCTATCGCGAACTGCGCGAGCAGAACTTCATCAGCGGTGCCGATCTCGAGCGCCGGGAAAGCACCTACAAGGCCGCCCAGGCGCAGCTCGAGCAGGCGCAGGCGCAGCTGTCGGCGCAGGGCAACCAGACCAGCTACACCTCGCTGGTGGCCGACGTGCCCGGCATCGTGACGGCGATCGAGGCCGAGCCCGGCCAGGTGGTCGCGGCCGGCGCGCCGGTGGTGCGGATCGCCCAGGACGGCGCCCGCGACGTGGTCTTCGCGGTGCCCGAGGACCGCGCGGCGCTGGTCAAGCCGGGCTCGCCGGTGGCGGTCCGCGGCTGGTCCGGCGGCGGCGAACTCGAAGGCAAGGTGCGAGAGGTCGCGGCCAGCGCCGATGCCGTCACCCGAACCTATTCCGTCAAGGTGGCGATCGATGCCGCCACGGCGCCGGCGCTCGGCGCCACCGTCTACGCGCGCCCCAAGGCCCTGTCGCACAGCGGCACGCCGGTGCTCAAGCTGCCGACCAGCGCCCTGCGCCAGGAGGGCAGCGGCAGCGCCGTCTGGGTGCTCGATCCGGCCAGCCTGACGGTGCGCTCGCAGCCGGTGCAGGTGGCGACCGCCGACGGCAACGAGGCGGTCATCGCCTCCGGCCTGGCGCCCGGCATGCTGGTGGTGGCGGCCGGCGTGCACGTGCTGTCGCCGGGGCAGAAGGTGTCGATCTACCGCGACAAGTCCGCGGCGGCGCCGGTGGCGGTGCGCTGAGGGCACCGCGATGAGCGCGCAGCAGAACGCCGACACCGGCAAGGCCGGTTTCAACCTTTCGAAGTGGGCCCTCGAGCACGCGGCCCTCACCCGCTACCTGATGCTGGTGCTGATGCTGCTGGGCTTCGCGTCCTATTTCCAGCTCGGCCAGGACGAAGACCCGCCGTTCACCTTCCGGGCGATGGTGGTGCGCACCTACTGGCCCGGCGCCACCGCGCAGCAGGTCGCCGAGCAGGTCACCGACAAGCTCGAACGCACGCTGCAGGAGGCGCCCTACGCCGACAAGATCCGCAGCTATTCCAAGCCCGGCGAGTCGCAGATCATCTTCGAGATCAAAGATTCGTCGAAGGCCGGCGACGTCGCCAACGTCTGGTACACGGTGCGCAAGAAGATTTCCGACATGCGCCAGACGCTGCCCGCGGGCGTCCAGGGCCCGTTCTTCAACGACGATTTCGGCGATGTCTACGGCGTGATCTACGCGCTCGAGAGCGACGGCTTCAGCTATGCCGAGCTCAAGACCTTCGCCGACGACGTGCGCCAGCGGCTGCTGCGGGTCAAGGACGTGGCCAAGGTCGAGCAGTTCGGCGTCCAGGACGAGAAGATCTTCATCGAGGTCTCGCAGAAGCGCATCGCCCAGCTGGGCCTGGATTTCAATGCGGTGCTGGCCCAGATCGGGTCGCAGAACGCGGTCGAGAGCGCCGGCACGATCCAGGCGCCGCAGGACGTGGTGCAGGTCCGGGTGGCGGGCCAGTTCACCAGCGTCGACCAGCTGCGCGCGATGCCGATCCGCGGCAGCTCCGGCAACCACCTGCGGCTGGGCGACATCGCCGAGATCCACCGCGGCTACATCGACCCGCCGGCGATCAAGGTGCGCCACGAGGGCCGCGAGGTGATCGCGCTCGGCGTCTCGATGGCCAAGGGCGGCGACATCATCGCGCTCGGCAAGGCGCTGCGCGGCGCCACCGCGGAGATCGACAAGCGGCTGCCGCTGGGCGTCAAGCTGGTGCAGGTGCAGGACCAGCCGGTGTCGGTGTCGCGCTCGGTCAACGAATTCGTGCACGTGCTGATCGAGGCGGTGGCGATCGTGCTGGCGGTGAGCTTTGTCGCCCTCGGCCTGCACAAGGGCGGGCGCTTCGGCTGGTATATCGACATCCGGCCCGGGCTGGTGGTGGCGATCACGATCCCGCTGGTGCTGGCCGTCACCTTCCTGGCGATGAACTACTTCGGCATCGGGCTGCACAAGATATCGCTGGGCTCGCTGATCATCGCGCTCGGCCTCTTGGTCGACGACGCGATCATCGCGGTCGAGATGATGGTGCGCAAGATGGAGGAGGGCTACGACAAGGTCCGCGCCGCCACCTTCGCCTACGACGTCACGGCCAAGCCGATGCTGACCGGCACGCTGATCACCGCGGCCGGCTTCCTGCCGATCGGGCTGGCGAAATCGGTCACCGGCGAATACACCTTCGCGATCTTCGCGGTCACCGTGATCGCGCTGGTCCTGAGCTGGTTCGTCTCGGTGTATTTCGTGCCCTACCTGGGCACCTTGCTGCTCAAGGTCAAGCCGCACGACCCCGACGCGCCGCCGCACGAGCTGTTCGACACGCCGTTCTACAACGCCTTCCGCAAGTCGGTGAACTGGTGCGTCGAGCACCGCTGGCTCACCATCGGCGCCACCGTGCTCATGTTCGCGCTGGGCATCGTCGGCATGGGCAAGGTCCAGCAGCAGTTCTTCCCCGATTCCAGCCGGCCCGAGATCCTGGTCGAGCTCTGGTTCCCCGAGGGCACGTCGTTCGCCGCCAACGAGGAAGTGGTCAAGCGGGTCGAGCAGCGGATGAAGGAAGAGGAGGGCGTCGACACCGTCACCAGCTGGATCGGCTCGGGCGTGCCGCGCTTCTACCTGCCGCTCGACCAGGTGTTCCAGCAGACCAACGTGTCGCAGCTGCTGCTGTTGTCCAAGGACCTGCATTGGCGCGAGAAGCTGCGGCTCAAGCTGCCGGCGGTGCTGGCGCAGGAGTTTCCCGAGGCCCGCGGCCGCGTCAAGCTGCTGCCCAACGGCCCGCCGGTGCCCTATCCGGTGCAGTTCCGCGTCGTCGGCGCCGACCCGGCCCAGCTGCGGGTGCGGGCTGACGAGGTCAAGGCCGTGATGCGCGAGAACGCCCACATGCGCGGCGTCAACGACAACTGGAACGAATCGGTCAAGGTGATCCGCCTCGAGGTCGACCAGGACAAGGCGCGCGCGCTCGGCGTCACCAGCCAGGCGATCGCGCAGGCGTCGCGCACCATGTTCAGCGGCACCACGGTCGGCCAGTTCCGCGAGAACGACCTGCTGATCGACATCGTGCTGCGCCAGTCGCCGGACGAGCGCGAGGCGATCTCGGACATCGGCAACGCCTACCTGCCAACCAGCTCGGGCCGCTCGATCCCGCTGACCCAGATCGCCAAGCCGGTGTTCAGCTGGGAGCCGGGCGTGATGTGGCGCTGGAACCGCGACTACGCGATCACCGTCCAGGGCGACATCGTCGAAGGCATGCAGGGCGCGACCGTCACCAACGAATTGCTGCCCCAGCTGCGCGCGCTGGAGGCCAAATGGGCCGCCGACGGCCAGGGCGCCTACCGCATCGACGTCGCGGGCGCGGTCGAGGAGAGCAGCAAGGGCTCGGCCTCGATCGTCGCCGGCGTGCCGATCATGCTGTTCCTGGTGTTCACCCTGCTGATGCTGCAGCTGCACAGCTTCAGCCGCTCGCTGCTGGTGTTCATCACCGGGCCGCTCGGCATCGTCGGCGTGGCCGGCGCGCTGCTGGCCCTGAACCGGCCCTTCGGCTTCGTGGCGCTGCTGGGCGTGATCGCGCTGATGGGCATGATCCAGCGCAATGCGGTGATCCTGATCGACCAGATCGAGAGCGACCGCGCCGCCGGCGTGCCGGCCTGGGACGCGATCGTCGAATCGGCGGTGCGGCGGCTGCGGCCGATCGTGCTGACCGCCGCGGCGGCGGTGCTGGCCATGATCCCGCTGTCGCGCAGCGTGTTCTGGGGCCCGATGGCGGTCGCGATCATGGGCGGCCTGATCGTCGCCACCGTGCTGACGCTGCTGGCGCTGCCTGCGATGTACGCGGCCTGCTTCCGCGTCAAGCGCGAGACGCCGGTGGCGTCAGGAATCGCTCCGGTTAGCGTTTAAAATACGCGGTTGACCGATTTCAGGCGGGTGGCGCGCAAGCCCACCCGCCGCCATTTACCGGAAGCGCGGCACGTCTGAGCTGAGCCTTTCTCGGTATTCACCTGAAAAACTGGAATTGCGCGGGTGGCGAAATTGGTAGACGCACCAGGTTTAGGTCCTGACGTTCGCAAGAACGTGCCGGTTCGAGTCCGGCCCCGCGCACCAGCAAAAAAGACCCCTCAAAAGGAAGACTGAAATGACCGTGAACGTTGAAACCCTCGAGAAGCTCGAACGCAAGATCACGCTGACCTTGCCGGTCGGCACCATCCAGTCCGAGGTCGATTCGCGCCTCAAGAAGCTGGCCCGCACCGTCAAGATGGACGGTTTCCGTCCGGGCAAGGTGCCGATGAACGTCGTCGCCCAGCGTTACGGCTATTCGGTCCACTACGAAGTCATGAACGACAAGGTCGGCGAGGCCTTCTCGCAGGCCGCCAACGAAGCCAAGCTGCGCGTCGCCGGCCAGCCGCGCATCACCGAAAAAGAAGAGTCGCCCGAAGGCCAGCTCGCCTTCGACGCGGTGTTCGAAGTCTTCCCCGACGTCAAGATCAACGACCTGTCGGGCGCCGAAGTCGAGAAACTCGACGCCGAAGTGGGCGACGAAGCGATCGACAAGACCCTCGACATCCTGCGCAAGCAGCGCCGCACCTTCGCCCAGCGCGCGCAGGACGCCACGGTGGCCGATGGCGACCGCGTGACGGTCGACTTCGAAGGCAAGATCGACGGCGAGACCTTCCAGGGCGGCAAGGCCGAGGACTTCCAGTTCATCGTCGGCGAAGGCCAGATGCTGAAGGAATTCGAAGACGCGGTGCGCGGCCTCAAGTCTGGCGACAGCCGCACCTTCCCGCTCTCGTTCCCGGCCGACTACCACGGCAAGGACGTGGCCGGCAAGCAGGCCGACTTCATGGTCACCGTGAAGAAGATCGAAGCCTCGCACCTGCCCGAAGTCAACGAACAGCTGGCCAAGTCGCTCGGCATCGCCGACGCCACGGTCGAGGGCCTGCGCGCCGACATCAAGCGCAACCTCGAGCGCGAGGTCAAGTTCCGCCTGCTGGCGCGCAACAAGAACGCCGTCATGGACGCCCTGATCGCCAACGCCGAACTCGACCTGCCGAACTCCAGCGTGCAGGCCGAAGTCGACCGCATGGTCGAAGGCGCCCGCGCCGAGCTCAAGCAGCGCGGCATCAAGGACGCCGACAAGGCGCCGATCCCCGACGACGTGTTCCGCCCGCAAGCCGAACGCCGCGTGCGCCTGGGCCTGGTGGTGGCCGAACTGGTTCGCGCCAACAACCTCCAGGCCAAGCCCGAGCAGATCAAGGCCCACATCGACGAGCTGGCCGCCAGCTACGAGAAGCCGGCCGACGTGGTGCGCTGGTACTTCAGCGACAACCGCCGCCTGGCCGAAGTCGAAGCGGTGGTCATCGAGAACAACGTCACGGACTTCGTGCTCGGCAAGGCCAAGGTCAATGCCAAGTCGGTGTCCTTCGACGAACTGATGGCCCAGCAGGGTTGATCCTGCCCGCCGCCGCGCCCTGGGGCTTGTGCTTTTCGGCACGGGCCCCATGTCGTCTGGGTACCGAATAAAACCCCTCTGGAGAGCACACATGAGCGCACAGGACATTCAAGGCCTCGGCATGGTTCCGATGGTCATCGAGCAATCGGGCCGCGGCGAGCGTTCCTACGACATCTATTCGCGCCTGCTCAAGGAGCGCGTGATCTTCCTGGTCGGGGAAGTCAACGACCAGACCGCCAACCTGGTGGTGGCGCAGCTGCTGTTCCTCGAGAGCGAGAACCCTGACAAGGACATCTCGTTCTACATCAACTCCCCCGGCGGCAGCGTCAGCGCCGGCATGGCGATCTACGACACCATGCAGTTCATCAAGCCCGACGTCTCGACCCTGTGCATCGGCTTCGCGGCCAGCATGGGCGCCTTCCTGCTGGCGGCCGGCGAGAAGGGCAAGCGTTTTTCGCTGCCCAACTCCAAGATCATGATCCACCAGGTCCTCGGCGGCGCCCGCGGCCAGGCGACGGACATCGAGATCCATGCCCGCGACATCCTCAAGACCCGCGAGCAGATGAACCGCATCCTGGCCGACCGTACCGGCCAGTCGTTCGAGAAGATCGCCCGCGACACCGAGCGCGACTACTTCCTGACGGCCGACGAGTCCAAGGAATACGGCCTGATCGACCAGGTCATCGCCAAGCGCAGCTAAAAAAAGCCCCCGCGCTGAGGCGCGCGAGCAACAACGGCGTTTTCCATAGGGGAAAGCGCCGTTTTTCTTCAGGTCACCGACGGGCTTGTGGGCTTTCATCTTCGCTATCATTGTTAAACCCCTGTTACGAGGCATCTGCCCATGGCCGAGAAAAAAGGCTCCTCCAGCGAAAAAACGCTTTACTGCTCGTTCTGCGGGAAGAGTCAGCACGAGGTCAAGAAGCTGATCGCCGGTCCGTCGGTCTTCATCTGCGACGAGTGCATCGATCTGTGCAACGAGATCATCCGCGACGAACTGCCTGCGGGTGACGAGTCGCGCGAGGCGCGCAACGACTTGCCGACGCCGCTCGAGATCAAGGCCAACCTCGACAACTACGTGATCGGCCAGGAGCCCGCCAAGCGGATGCTCGCGGTGGCGGTCTACAACCACTACAAACGGCTGCGCCACAAGGAGAAATCCAAGGGCGACGACGTCGAGCTCAGCAAGAGCAACATCCTGCTGATCGGGCCGACCGGCTCGGGCAAGACGCTGCTGGCCCAGACCCTGGCGCGGATGCTCGACGTGCCCTTCGTGATGGCCGACGCCACCACGCTGACCGAGGCCGGCTATGTCGGCGAGGATGTCGAGAACATCATCCAGAAGCTGCTTCAGAGCTGCAACTACGAGGTCGAGCGGGCCCAGCGCGGCATCGTCTACATCGACGAGATCGACAAGATCTCGCGCAAGTCGGACAACCCCTCGATCACCCGCGACGTTTCGGGCGAGGGCGTGCAGCAGGCGCTGCTGAAGCTGATCGAAGGCACCATGGCCAGCGTGCCGCCGCAGGGCGGGCGCAAGCACCCGAACCAGGACTTCCTGCAGATCGACACGACCAACATCCTGTTCATCTGCGGCGGCGCCTTCGCCGGCCTCGAGAAAGTCATCGAGAACCGCACCGAGGCTTCGGGCATCGGCTTCGGCGCCTCGGTCAAGAGCAAGCAGCAGCGCAGCCTGACCGAGGTGTTCCGCGAGGTCGAGCCCGAGGACCTGATCAAGTTCGGCCTGATTCCGGAACTGGTCGGCCGGATGCCGGTCGTCGCGTCGCTGGCCGAGCTCAGCGAGGACGCGCTGGTGCAGATCCTGACCGAGCCCAAGAATGCGGTCGTCAAGCAGTTCACCAAGCTGCTGCAGATGGAGGGCGTCGACCTCGAGATCCGTCCGGCGGCGCTGAAGGCGATCGCCCGCAAGGCGCTGGCTCGCAAGACCGGTGCCCGCGGCCTGCGCTCGATCCTCGAGCAGTCGCTGATCGACACCATGTTCGAGCTGCCGAACGCGACCAATGTCGACAAGGTGGTGGTCGAAGAGTCGACGATCGACGAGAACAAGCCCCCGCTGCTCGTCTATCGCGAGGCGGCCAAGAAGGCCTGAATGCAGCTCCGGACGTCCGCTCTCGGCCAGGCGTCCGGCGTCTTCGACGAAGACCGTGCCCGCGCACTTGAAAAGTGCGCGCGGCCAACCATCTCTCCATGATCAAGTAAAGGATTCCCATGTCCGGTCATACCCCCCTGCCTGCCACCGAGCTCGACCTCCCGCTGCTGCCGCTGCGCGACGTGGTCGTGTTCCCCCACATGGTCATCCCGCTGTTCGTCGGCCGGCCCAAGAGCATCAAGGCGCTCGAGCTGGCGATGGAGGCCGAGCGCCGCATCATGCTGGTGGCGCAAAAGGCCGCCGCCAAGGACGAGCCCTCGGTCGAGGACATGTTCGAGGTCGGCTGCATCTCGACCATCCTCCAGATGCTCAAGCTGCCCGACGGCACGGTGAAAGTGCTGGTCGAGGGCCAGCAGCGCGCCCGCGTGAACCGCATCGACGACGGCGAGACCCATTTCTCGGCCAACGTGACCCCGGTCGAAGTGGCCGAGGCCGCGACCCAGAAGGGCACCGAGATCGAGGCGCTGCGCCGCGCGGTGATGCAGCAGTTCGACCAGTACGTGAAGCTCAACAAGAAGATCCCGCCCGAGATCCTGACCTCGATCTCGAGCATCGACGATCCGGGCCGGCTGGCCGACACCATCGCCGCCCACCTGCCGCTCAAGCTCGACAACAAGCAGGCGGTGCTCGACCTGGACGACATCAAGGCCCGGCTCGAGAACCTGTTCGGCCAGCTCGAGCGCGAAGTCGACATCCTCAACGTCGACAAGAAGATCCGTGGCCGCGTGAAGCGCCAGATGGAGAAGAACCAGCGCGACTTCTACCTCAACGAGCAGGTCAAGGCGATCCAGAAGGAGCTCGGCGAAGGCGAGGAGGGCGCGGACATCGAGGAGATCGAGAAGAAGATCAAGCTCGCCAAGATGCCCAAGGAAGCGCTCAAGAAGGCCGAGAGCGAACTCAAGAAGCTCAAGCTGATGTCGCCGATGTCGGCCGAGGCCACGGTGGTGCGCAACTACATCGACGTGCTGATCGGCCTGCCCTGGAGCAAGAAGACCAAGATCAAGCACGACCTCGCCAATGCCGAGGCGGTGCTCAACGAAGACCACTACGGGCTGGAGAAGGTCAAGGACCGCATCCTGGAATATCTCGCGGTGCAGCAGCGCGTCGACAAGGTGAAGGCGCCGATCCTTTGCCTGGTCGGCCCTCCGGGGGTCGGCAAGACCTCGCTCGGGCAGTCGATCGCCAAGGCGACCGGCCGCAAGTACACCCGCATGGCGCTGGGCGGCATGCGTGACGAGGCCGAGATCCGCGGCCATCGCCGCACCTACATCGGCGCGCTGCCGGGCAAGGTGCTTCAGAGCCTCAACAAGGTCGGCACGCGCAACCCGCTGTTCCTGCTCGACGAGATCGACAAGCTCGGCACCGACTTCCGCGGCGATCCGTCGAGCGCGCTGCTCGAAGTGCTCGACCCGGAGCAGAACCACACCTTCGGCGACCACTACGTCGAGGTCGACTTCGACCTCTCCGACGTGATGTTCGTCGCCACCTCGAACTCGATGAACATCCCGCCGGCGCTGCTGGACCGGATGGAAGTGATCCGCCTGGCGGGCTACACCGAGGACGAGAAGACCCACATCGCGCTGAAGTACCTGCTGCCCAAGCAGATGAAGAACAACGGCGTCAAGGAAGACGAGCTGCTGATCAACGAGGAAGCGGTGCGCGACATCGTGCGCTACTACACCCGCGAGGCTGGCGTGCGTTCGCTCGAGCGCGAGCTGTCGAAG
Source organism: Variovorax sp. 10N432 (assembly GCF_056394465.1). Taxonomy (NCBI): domain Bacteria; kingdom Pseudomonadati; phylum Pseudomonadota; class Betaproteobacteria; order Burkholderiales; family Comamonadaceae; genus Variovorax; species Variovorax sp. 10N432. The sequence continues at coordinate 121,789 of NZ_JBFTHX010000007.1, read as the reverse complement.
ATCTGCCGCAAGGTGGTCAAGGGCCTGCTGCTCAAGAAGATGGAGCCCAAGGTGCTGGTCACCGGCGCCAACCTCAACGACTTCCTGGGCGTGCGCAAGTACAGCTTCGGCCTGGCCGAGAAGCAGAACCAGGTGGGGCAGGTGGTCGGCCTGGCCTGGACCGAGGTCGGCGGCGACCTGCTGACGATCGAGGCGGTGACGATGCCCGGCAAGGGCGTGATCAGCCGCACCGGATCGCTGGGCGACGTGATGAAGGAATCGGTGGAAGCGGCGCGTACCGTGGTGCGCAGCCGTGCCCGCCGGCTCGGCATCAAGGACGAGGTGTTCGAGAAGCGCGACATCCACATCCACGTGCCTGATGGCGCGACGCCGAAGGACGGCCCGAGTGCGGGTGCAGCGATGACCACCGCCTTCGTGTCGGCGCTGACCGGCATTCCGGTGCGCGGCGACGTCGCGATGACCGGCGAGATCACCTTGCGCGGCGAGGTCACTGCGATCGGCGGCCTGAAGGAAAAGCTGCTGGCCGCCCTGCGCGGCGGCATCAAGACCGTGCTGATCCCCGAGGAGAACGCCAAGGACCTGCAGGACATTCCCGAGAACGTGAAGAACGGCCTCGAGATCGTGCCCGTCAAGTGGATCGACAAGGTGCTCGAGATCGCGCTCGAGAAGATGCCGACGCCGCTGTCCGACGAAGAGGTCGCAGCGTCCGCGGCGGCGGTGGCCGAGCTCGCCAAGCAGCGCGCGGCGGCGCCGGCCGAAGGATCGGTGAAGCACTGAGCTTCGGGAGTTGTGGAGCCCCGAAAAAATGCTATATAATTCAAGGCTCGAAACGCGGGAATAGCTCAGTTGGTAGAGCGCAACCTTGCCAAGGTTGAGGTCGAGAGTTCGAGACTCTTTTCCCGCTCCAATTCAAGTTTCATGGTGCATGCACTGCGCGCCATGAGTCAACAAAAAAAGAGGCTTCGGCCTCTTTTTTCATTTGTGTGCCGCCAGCCCGAGGCGGCCACGGCTCTGTCTCCCCACCGCCACGGCACGAAGCGTCTCCAACGGATGCTTCTTCGCGAAATCGAGACTGTTCCTATGGATAGTGCGAGGTGTTTTACGTAGCTTCGCCTCTTCACAGGAGTATCCGGCGATGAAGCTCGCGCACACCATCGGTCTCATCGAGAATCTGCCGCTTTTTCAAGGCCTGGATGCCCCGCTGGTCGAGAAGATCGCGAAGGCGGCGCGCGTGATGCGCGTCTTGAAGCGAGACATCGTCTATCGCAAGGGCGACGTTTGCGATGGGTTCTATCTGGTGTCCTATGGTCGCATCCGGTTGTCCCTGTTTTCGAGCCAAGGCCTCGAGAAGCCGATCCAGATTGCCGGCATGGGAAACAGCTTTGGCGACGCCACCATGCTGCAGGAATTGGCGCACTACACCACCGGCATCGCGGTGGAGGACTCAGGCCTCGTCTTTGTCCCCAAAGATGTCGTGACCGAGCTTTTGCAATCCGATGGCCGACTGGCCATGCGCATGCTGGCCAATCTGGCCTACCGCCTGCATCTGATGGTGGATGACATTGACGACTTCCTTTTGCAGCCGCCTGCCGCGAGATTGGCGACCTATCTGTTGCGTCTCATCCCGCCGCGCAGCATCGAGACCCGGAACGTGCAATTGTTCTTGCACAAACACCTGATGGCCGCACAGCTGAACTTGAAGCCCGAAACACTGTCTCGGTACTTTCGGCAGTTCTGCAGCCAGGGATTGATCGAACTCGATGGCAGCAGGATCACGATCTTCAGCGTGGATCGGCTCTGCCAATATGGTTCGAGCGAAAACATGAAGGGCGCCGCTGGCAAGCGCAAGCACAAACTGCTGTGAGGCGGCTCGTGCTTGGGTGTAGCGGTCGACCCGTTCGGCCCGTCAAGCCCGGATGGCCGCTGCCTGGAAGAACGTGCGCTCGCGCAGCCAGATGACCGTGCTGCACGCAACGATCACGACTTGCGTCCCGATCAATAGCGCGAACCCGACGAAGAATCCGGCCTTGGCGTCGCCGCCTTCGGACGCCAGGGCGATGGCCCATCCCATCAAGAGCGGCATCAGGCCCGAAACCAGGCCTGCGCAGCCCAGGGCCACGCCGCAGGAGCTTGCGGTGTACTCGGGCTTGGAAAAGTACTGGATCAGCGCCAGGACGCCGGGGTAGCTCAGGCCCCAGAAGAAATTGGCCGCGGTAAGAAAGCCGACCGCCACGAGTCTGTCCTCGGCGTTGATGGCGAGATAGATCGAGAGCGCCACCAGCAGCGCCGATGCGCTGAACAGCAATGGCACGTTGCGCCGCTCGATGCGATCCAGCAACACGCCGCTCAGCAGGATCGAGACGACCGATGCCCACTGCGGCAAGGATGCCAGCGGTCCCATCTCGCTGAACGAGAACCCGCGCGCCTCCTTGAGGTAGGAGGGCAGCCAGCTGCCGCTCCCCCACAGATAGGCCAGCGTCATGGTGGCGATCGCGGCCATCAACAGGATGTTGCGGGTCTGGAGCGCGCCATGGATCATGGTGGGCACCTTCGCGCAGGCCTGGGTGAAAGTGGGCTTGGCCGGCGCCCCATCCGGCGCGACCGGCATGCGGATGAATGCCAATACCAGGGGAACGCCGATGAGGATGTTGACCAGGCCGAGCACCACGAACGAGGCTTGCCAGTGGATGCCGACCACCAGCGCGCTGATCAATGGATAGCCGAGTGCCAGGCCAATGCCGGTGCCTGTGTTCAGGATGGCGTTCGGTTTTCCGTTTTCCTGGGCGTCGTAGTACGACTTGATGTATGACGATGCCAAGGCGAACAAGGGTCCTTCACTGAGCCCCAGGAAGACCCGCGACAGCAGGAGGGCGCCGTAGCTGTCGAAAAATGGCGTTGCCAGAGTGACGGATCCCCAGAGCAGGAGGCCGTAGATCAGGCTGCGTCGCACGCCGAACAAGGCCTCGCAGAACGGCGTGAGGAAGAATGCTGCCGAACCATAGCCGATCATGAAAGCGGTCGCCAGGAGACCCTGGGCTGCGCGATCGGAGGCCACGATCCCCATGTGCGAAAGAAAGTCCCTGTCGGCGATGAGAATGGAAATATTGATTCTGTCGATGTAAGCGATGATGACGATCGCAAATAGGGTGAATACGCCGTGCCACCTCGACTTGTTCGATTTCATTCTTGCCTCCCTTCTGCCTGTTGGTAAAAAATCGGCAGCTCAAAAAAGATCGAGCTGCCGAAAAAATACCGAGTGTTCTGGTTGTCTATCGCATCGCGTCAAACTGTCATCCAGGCGTGCTCTTCAACGGTCTGAAAAACGCCCGGCGGAGCCATCGGGATCTTGTTGTCGATGGAATCCCGGATCGCCGCGGTCTTCATTTTTTCGACTTCCGCCAGGCTTTCGAAGCTCTCCACCATGACGATCTGGCCCACCGGGCCGCCAAAGCGGACGTAGACTTCTGCATTCAGGGAGTAGAGCTTGTTGACTGCTTCCTTGCGGGCTTTGGCGAATTTCAGGGCTTCCGTTTGCTGGCCGGGATGGGGGATTCCGATGCGGGTGAAAAGAACAGGCATATTGACTCCTTGATGTAGGCCGCCGGATGAATGGTTGTGACAGATCGCTGCTCCGGGTTTTTCAACGACCCGGATGTCATGCTAACCATTCATTTGATCTTTACGGGCTGCTGAATTTTCCCGACCAGAAATTCTTGATTTAAATCAAGGAATAATTTTTCCAATTGAATTAAAGGGTATTCCCGACTTCATCGGCGTGATCGAGTCGTTGAATCTGGCGGGTGCTCGCCTCCCCCGACCCCGACACTCCGCCGGTGCCTCGTACATCACCTCGTGCGCGACCTGATGGCGGCGACGAGCCATGGCTCTTCCGGCGGCCGGAGCCGTTTCGCCAAGATGTGTCCCCGAGGCGGGTCTGGCGTGTTGTAGAATCGTAGGCTTTCCGGGAGAAAAAGCCCTGCGGCAGGTTCGCAGGCTGGACTCACGAAAAGCTGGCCCCTCGCGGCTTCGGCGCGTTCGACGCGTTCAGAGCGGCAAGACTGGAAAAAAGCGTGGCGCGATAGCAAAGCGGTTATGCAACGGATTGCAAATCCGTCTAGCCCGGTTCGACTCCGGGTCGCGCCTCCACCGACATCGGTACCCAAAGTGCAGCCCCGCCAACCCACGTTGCCGGGGCTGTGTTCGTTTGCGGTATCGTCGTCGTTCGACCGGAAGCCCGGATGGTGAAATTGGTAGACACATCGGACTTAAAATCCGCCGCTTCCTGAATAAGGGGCATACCGGTTCGACCCCGGTTCCGGGCACCACCACACTACAAGGGAGCAAGACATGCCTCGCTACAACGCTCCGTTCGAAATCCATGTGCACGGCGACGTGCCGCTGCGTTCCGACGTGAGCTTCGAGCAGATCCAGGAAGCGCTCGCGCCGCTCTGGAAGTACGCCGGCGCCAAGTCGCTGGCCGATGGCGCCACCAGCGTCTACGAAGAAGAACCGGGCATCCGCTTCGAGCAGAAGGAGCACATGCTCCAGATCTGCTGGACCGTGGCCGGCGACGAAGACTTCCGCCAGGCGCTCGACGAGATGTGCATGGCGCTCAACGAGCTGTCCGAGCAGGGCGCCGCGCTCGAGGTCACCTTCTACGACACCGACTTCGACGAGGAAGAGGGCGATCCCGACGAAGAGTCGCGCGACGACTTCCTGATGCTGTTCGTCGGCCCGAACCCGGCCGCGATCATGCAGGTGCAGCGCGACCTGCTGGTCGAAGACGTGGTGAACCTCATGGAGCGCCACTTCGACGGTGCCGAACTCGGCGGCGTGGTGGCCGAGATCGACAAGCTCTTCGGCGAGCGCTTCGACGCGCTGGTCAATTCGCTCGAGATCGGCAAGCGCCCGCGCGGCGGCACCGGGGGCGCCGGCAGCGGCGGCCACGGCGGCGGCCGCCGTCCGCGGCACCTGCACTAGCCCACTAGCGCCTCGGGTCACGGGCCGGCCACGCCGGTCCGCTATGCTCTGCGACCATCGTTTCGCGGAGTCTCGCTTGGCCCTGTTTCCCCAGTCCGCCCTCCAGCCCGGCGTGCGCAAGCGCGAGGTGTTCGGATGGGCGATGTACGACTTCGCCAATTCGGGCTACACCACGGTGGTCATCACCGCCGTGTTCGCCGCCTATTTCGTCGGCGGCATCGCCAAGGGCGCGCCCTGGGGGGCCTTCGCCTGGACCGTGGCGCTCAGCATCTCCTATGCGATCGTGATGCTGACGATGCCGGCGATCGGCGCCTGGGCCGACCTGCGCGCGGCCAAGAAGCGGGTGCTGGTCATCGTGACCGTCGCCTGCGTGGCCGGCACCGCGGCGCTGGCGCTGACGCCGCGCCTGGCCGGGCCCTTCGCGGTGGCGCTGGCGATGGCGCTGGTGATCGTCTCCAACACCTTCTATTCCTACGGCGAGTCGCTCACCGGCGCCTTCCTGCCGGAACTGGCCACGGCCGACGGCATGGGCAAGGTGAGCGGCTGGGGTTGGGGCTTCGGCTACCTCGGCGGCATGCTGGCCCTCGGCCTGTGCCTGGCCTACGTGCTCTGGTCCCAGGCCCGGGGCCTGCCGGCCTCGCATTTCGTGCCGGTCACGATGTTGATCACGGCCGCGCTGTATGGCGCGGCCGCCTGCGTCACCTTCGCGCTGCTGCCCGAGCGGGCCCTGCCGCAGCAGCGCGGCGCCGAGCAGGGCGCCTGGCAGCAGCTGCGCGACACCTTCCGCGAGGCCCGCGCCTACCGCGACTTCATGTGGCTGCTGGCCTGCACCGTCTGCTACCAGGGCGGCGTCGCGGTGGCGATCACGCTGGCGGCGATCTACGCCGAGCAGGTGATCGGCTTCGTGCCCAGCGAGACGATGGTGCTGATCTTCGTGCTCAACATCGCAGCCGCGCTCGGCGCCTTCGGCTTCGGCTACCTGCAGGACCGGATCGGCCATCGGCGTTCGCTCGCGGGCACGCTGGTGGCCTGGATCGCGGTGTGCCTGATCGCGGCCTCCGTCAGCACCAAGGGCGGCTTCTGGTGGGCCGCCACGATCGCCGGGCTGGCGATGGGGTCCAGCCAGTCGGCCGGGCGCGCCATGACCGGCATCCTGGCGCCGCCGCGGCAGCTGGCCGAGTTCTTCGGTCTCTGGACCTTCGCCACCCGGCTGGCGAGCATCGTCGGCCCGTTGAGCTACGGCGCGATCACCTGGGCCACCGGCGGCAACCAGCGGATCGCGATCCTCTCGACCACGGTGCTGTTCGTCGCCGGCCTGCTGCTGCTGCTGCCGATCGACATGCGGCGCGGACGAGAGGCGGCGCTGCGCGCCTGAGCCTCAGTCGGCCGCGGCGCCCTTCGACAGCCGGTAGCGCGTGCCGTCGTAGCGCAGCAGGCGCGACTTGAAGGTCTGCCGCTGCTCCTGGGTCACGCATTCGTCGCCGAGCGGGCTCGAGCGGCTTTCGGAGCGCGCCTGGCGCAACACCAGGTCGGCGTAGCCGCCGGTGCCGCTGCGGGCCACGGAGAGGCTGCCGCGCACGGTCTCGAAGCTGCCGGTGCAGTTGGTGTCCCACTCGCCTTGTTCCAGCGTGAGTTCGAGTCCGTCGAGCACCTTGGCGAGCTTCGGGCCCTGGGGCACGTAGAGCGCCAGGCTCTCGTTCGAATAGGGATTGGCCCGCGAGGAGCCCTGGCGCAGGATGCGCAGGCCGAAGGCGCGAACATCGGGCGCCAACGCGTAGCGGGCGCCGTCGACCCGGATCTCGCTGATGCGCACGGCGTCCTCGGTCAGCACGTCTTCGTCGAACAGCCGGCTCACGATCTTCGCGCGCTCGGTGTTGCCGTTGTCGGCTTGCTGCACCACCAGCACGTCGAGATCGAACTGCGTCGTGCCCGGCTCGGTCGACGGGCGCGGGAGCGGCAGCACGACGATGAAACGGCCCGGCAAGCCGCGCCAGGGCTCGCACACGGCGCGCTCGTGGTCGAGCGCGCGCTTGGGGTGCAGCTTGGCGTGCATGCGCTCGGCCAGCCCTGTGTCGCAGGCGGCGTGGGCGGCGATGCCGGAGCCGGCCAGCAGCCAGGCGGCGAACAGGATGCGGGGCAGGCGGTGCATCAGGCGGTCGCCGTGAGCCAGCGGGCGGCGGCGGCGTCCAGCGACCCGGCGGCGCCGCTGCCAAGCAGCCGGAGTTCGCCGCGGCCCTCGGTGCGCAGGGTGCCGGCCTGCTGGAGCAGCCGCCGGGTCTGCTTCGCCACGGGGGCGCCGGTGTCGATGAAGCGCACCGCATCGCCCGTGTGGCGGCGCAGTTCGTCGGCGATGAAGGGGTAGTGGGTGCAGCCCAGCACCAGGGTGTCGAGTTCGCCGGCGCCGTTGCCGAAGCGCCCGGCGGCCGACAGGTACTGCGCGCAGAGCGCCGAGATGCGGGCGTCATCGGAGCGCTCGATCGCGCCGGCCAGTCCGTCGCAGGCCACGATGCTGAAGGTCGCCTGTCCGGCCAGCGAGTCATGCAGGGCCCGGAACTTGCCGCTTTCGACGGTGACCCGGGTCGCCAGCACCGCGATGCGCCCGGTGCGGCTCAGTGCCACGGCAGGCTTCAATGCCGGTTCGACGCCGACCATCGGCAGGGCCGGGTGCCCGGCCCGCAGGCGGTGGATGGCGGCCGCGGTCGCGGTGTTGCAGGCGACCACCAGGGCCTTGATCCGATACGCGTCGATGAGCTGGCGGGCGACCGTGTCGCTGCGTTCTGCGACGAAGGAGTCGCCGCGCTCGCCGTAGGGGGCATGCCCGGTGTCGGCGAAGTAGACGAAGCGCTCGTGCGGCAACGCCTCGCGCAGCGCGTTGAGGACGCTCAGGCCCCCGACACCGCTGTCGAACACGCCGATCGGATCATCGGCGCGCGAGGAACCGTCGACGTGCGCCAGGCTCAAGCCGCTTCCAGCGTGATGGTCTTGAACTCGCCGCTGGCGATGCGCTTCTGCCATTCGGCCGGGCCCGTGATGTGGGCGCTGGTGCCGCCGGCGTCGACCGCCACCGTCACCGGCATGTCGACGACGTCGAACTCGTAGATGGCTTCCATGCCGAGGTCGGCGAAGCCGACCACACGGGCGGTCTTGATCGCCTTGCTCACGAGGTAGGCGGCGCCGCCCACCGCCATCAGGTAGGCGCTCTGGTGCTTCTTGATGGCCTCGATCGCGACCGGGCCGCGCTCGGCCTTGCCGATCATCGCGATCAGGCCCGTCTGGGCCAGCATCATCTCGGTGAAGCCGTCCATGCGCGTGGCGGTGGTCGGGCCGGCCGGGCCCACGGCTTCGTTGCCGACCGGGTCGACCGGGCCGACGTAGTAGATCACGCGGTTGGTGAAGTCCACCGGCAGCTTCTCGCCCTTGGCGAGCATGTCCGAGATGCGCTTGTGGGCGGCGTCGCGGCCGGTCAGCATCTTGCCGTTGAGCAGCAGGGTCTCGCCGGGCTTCCAGCTCGCGACCTCGGCCGGCGTGAGCTTGTCGAGGTCGACCCGCTTGCTCTTGTTGTAGTCGGGCGCCCAGTCGATCTTCGGCCAGAGGTCGAGCGAGGGTGCCTCGAGGTAGACCGGGCCCGAGCCGTCGAGCACGAAGTGCGCGTGGCGGGTGGCGGCGCAATTCGGGATCATCGCCACCGGCTTGCTGGCGGCATGCGTCGGGTACATCTGGATCTTGACGTCGAGCACGGTCGCGAGGCCGCCCAGGCCCTGGGCGCCGATGCCCAGCGCGTTGACCTTCTCGTACAGCTCGATGCGCAGCGCCTCGACCTTGGTCAGCTCGGCGCCGGAGGCCTTCTTGGCCTGCAGCTCGTGCATGTCGAGGTCGTCCATCAGGCTTTGCTTGGCCATTAGCGCGGCCTTTTCGGCGGTGCCGCCGATGCCGATGCCCAGCATGCCGGGCGGGCACCAGCCGGCGCCCATCGTGGGCACGGTCTTGAGCACCCAGTCGACGATGCTGTCGCCGGGGTTGAGCATCGCGAGCTTGCTCTTGTTTTCGCTGCCGCCGCCCTTGGCCGCGACCGTGACCTCGACCGTGTTGCCGGGCACGATCTCGGTGAAGATCACGGCCGGCGTGTTGTCCTTGGTGTTCTTGCGGTCGAACTGCGGGTCGGCCACGACCGAGGCGCGCAGCGTGTTGTCCGGGTGGTTGTAGCCGCGGCGCACGCCTTCGTTGATGGCGTCGTCGAGGCTGCCCGTGAAACCGCCCCAGCGCACGTCCATGCCCACCTTGAGGAAGACGTTCACGATGCCGGTGTCCTGGCAGATCGGCCGGTGGCCGGTCGCGCTCATCTTGCTGTTGGTCAGGATCTGCGCCATCGCATCCTTGGCCGCCGGGCTCTGCTCGCGCTCGTAGGCGCGGGCCAGGTGGGCGATGTAGTCGGCCGGGTGGTAGTAGCTGATGTATTGCAGCGCGGCGGAAACCGACTCGATCAGGTCGGCTTGCTGAATGGTGGTCATGGTGGGGGAGATTCTTTGAGTGGGGGACGCCCCCCGATTATCTCAGCCCGAAAAAACCCGCGCCGATCCTAGCTCGCGGCCAGCGCCTGCGCGATCCAGCCGTCGAACAGCTGCCGGTGGACCCGGATCCACCCGTCGACGTGGCGCTCGATGTCGCGCTGCGAGCCGGCGCCTTGGCTCATGCGAAGGTTCTGCGCGTTGATGTCGGCGATCGGCAACTGCATGACCTCGAACAGCTTGCCGGCGGCCGGATTCTTCTCGACGAAGGCCCGGTTCGCAACGATCTGCTCCTGGTTGGCCTGGAAGCCGTAGTTCCTGCCGTTGGCCAGCGCGGTATCGGCATCACCGGCGGGCGACGACGAGAACGGCACCTGCAGCCAGACCACGTCGGTGCCCGGCCGCAGCACGGCGCTGACCCAATAAGGGGTCCAGGCGTAGTAGAGGACCGGCCGGCCCTGCTTGTAGCGGGCGATGGTGTCGGCCATCAGCGCGGCATAGCTGCCCTGCTTGTGGGTCACGCTGTCGCGCAGCCGGTAGGCCGTGAGGTGGTTCTCGATCGCCCCTTCGCAGCCCCAGCCCGGGTTGCAGCCGGTGAGGTCGGCCTTGCCGTCGCCGTCGGTGTCGAACAGCTTCGCGATCGCGGGCTCCTTCAACTGCGCGATGTTGGTGATGTCGTACTGTTCGGCCGTCTTCTTGTCGATCAGGTAGCCCTGGACCGCGCCGTCGGCGTAGACCCCGCGGCGCCACAGCTTGGCGTCGCCGCCGCTGTTCTTGTAGAAGTCGGCATGCAGCAGGCTCCAGTGGCTGGCCATGAAGGTGGCATCGCCGTTGGCGATCGCCAGGTGCTCGGTGGCCGGCTCGAGGTCCTTCATCGGCTGCACGTCGTAGCCGAGCCGCTCCAGCGCCCGCGACACCAGCAGCGTCTGGAACGCCTCTTCGGCGAGCGAGCTCTTGAGCGGCTGCACGGTGACGCCCTTGCCCGGCAACTCGGCCGCGTCGGCCTGGACGGAAAGACCCAGGCCCAGGCCCAGTCCGAGCCCGAGCACGGCCGTGGCCAGCACGCCGTGCGCGGCGGCGGGCTCGCGCCCGCTGTGCGACGGGCGCACAAGGCGATGCAGCAGGCGCAGCGCGAGGCCGGCCGGTCCGGTGTGCCACCAGCGGCGCCCGGCGCTGCGGCGCGAGCGGCCCATGGCCTGCGTCAGGCGGTCGAGCGAGATCGCCAGCAGCACGATGCCCAGGCCGCCCACGGTCGCCAGGCCCATGTCGAGCCGGCCGATGCCGCGCAGCACCATCTGGCCGAGGCCGCCGACGGCGATCATCGAGGCGATCACCACCATCGACAGCGACAGCATCAGCGCCTGGTTGATGCCCGCCATGATCGAGGGCATCGCCAGCGGCAGTTTGACCTTCACCAGCATCTGCCAGGGCGACGCGCCGTAGGCGCGGGCGGCCTCGACCAGGTCGGGCCGCACCTGGCGCAGGCCCAGGTTGGTGAGGCGCACCAGCGGCGCCAGCGCGAAGATGATGGTCACGATCACGCCCGGCACGTTGCCGATGCCGAACAGCATCACCACCGGCACCAGGTAGACGAAGGCCGGCGTGGTCTGCATCGCATCGAGCAGCGGCCGCATCAGGCGTTGGGCCCGGTCGCTGCTGGCCAGCAGCACGCCCAGCGGCAGGCCGACCGCCAGGCAGAAGACCAGCGATGTCAGCACCAGCGACAGCGTGACCATGGCTTCGGACCAGATGCCCAGCAGCGCCACGAGCAGCAGCGACACCGTGGTCCCGGTGGCCAGCTTGCGGCCGGCGAACTGCCAGGCCAGCAGGCCGATCAGCGCGACCATGGCCAGTGGGGGCAGGCCGTTGAGCAGGCCCTCGACCCGTGTCAGCGTGCCATCGATCGGCAGCCGCACGGTCTGGAAGAAGGGGCGGAAGTTCTCGACCACCCAGCCGAGCCCCTGGTTGATCCAGGATTCGACCGGCAGGGAGCCGTCAAAGAGGCGGTGCAGCTGGAAGCCGGTCGCCGCGGGGTCGGCCGATCCGGCCAGTTGGCCGGCGGTGTCCGCCGGGGCGTCCAGCCAGGCGCTGGCCGATGCCGTGTCGGGCGTGGCGGACAGGGCCGCCCAGGGGTCGCTGACCGCGGGCGGGGGCAGCGCGGTCACGGGATCGTTCAAGTTGGCCAGTTCGGAAGGCAGTGCGGTGTCGTTCATCGGGAGGTCCTTCGGAAAGTCAGTGCGCTTCAGTGGTTTCGGGCGGCCGCGAGGCCGCGGCCTCGATCGGCGGCGTGTCGCGGTCGAGGAACTTCAGCAGCGTGGTCTTGCTGATCGCGCCGCAGAAGCGGCCGTCGCCGGCCACCACCGGAACGGCGCAGGGCGCCTGCGCCACCTGGCCGAACAAACCGGCCACCGGAGCGTCCGCGGCGATCGGCGCCAGTCCGTCCAGGAACGCGCGCTGCAGGCCGAGCGGACCCGAATGACCGTCGAGCGCCGCGCGCAGCGTGTCGGCCGACACCGTGCCCAGGTAGCGCCGGGCCGGGCTCACGACGTAGGCGAATTCGCGGTCCTGGTCTTCGAGCATCTTCAGCGCGGCGCGGGCGCCCCGGTCGCTGTGCTCGCAGACCGCGGTGAGCGACTGGCGGGCGATGTCCGCGGCCTTGAAGACCGCCGCGGCATCGACGCCGCGCACGAAGCTGCGCACGTAGTCGTCGGCCGGACTGCGCAGGATCTCGTCGGGCGTGCCGACCTGGATCACCTGGCCGTCCTTCATGATCGCGATGCGGTCGCCGATGCGCATCGCCTCGTCGAGGTCGTGCGAGATGAAGACGATGGTGCGGCGCTGCTGCTGCTGCAGCCGAAGCAGTTCCGACTGCATCTCGGTGCGGATGATCGGGTCGAGCGCCGAGAAGGCCTCGTCCATCAGCAGGATCGACGGATCGGCGGCCAGCGCGCGCGCCAGTCCGACGCGCTGCTGCATGCCGCCGGAGAGCTCGTCGGGGTAGCTGTCGCCCCAGCCGGCCAGGCCCACCTGGGCCAGCGCCTGGTCGGCCTGCTCGAGCCGCTGCTTCCTGCCGGCGCCGGCCAGCTCCAGTCCGAAGGCGGTGTTCTCGCGCACCGTCATGTGCGGCATCAGCGCGAAGGACTGGAACACCATGCTGATGTCCTTGCGGCGCAGCGCCCGCAGCCTGGCATCCGAATGCTGGTTGATGTCGGCGCCGTCGATCACGATGCGCCCGGCGGTCGGCTCGATCAGCCGGTTGAGCAGGCGCACCAGGGTCGACTTGCCGGAGCCCGAGAGGCCCATGATGACGAAGATCTCGCCGGCCTGGATCTCGAAGGTGGCGTCGAACACGCCGATCGACTGGCCGGTGCGGGCCAGGATCTCTTTCTTCGAAAAACCTTGTCGGACCAGGTCCAGGGCCTGCTCCGGCGCGTCGCCGAAGACCTTGAAGACGTGGTCGATCAGAATTCCTTTGGCCATGGGCCGGGCTCCTTTTGTGCGGGCCACGCCGTCGGCCGATCGGGTCGCGCGGACGCGCATGCGGCAGTCCGGCGAGCCCCGAGGGCTGCCGACAGGCACTGAAGACGACTTGGCGACGAAACCAGTGCCCGCCGGAGGCTTCATTCGCAGGGCAGCGGGCCTGGTCGAGGGGCGCTGACTGGATGAGCGAGACGTGGCAGTGGGGCCGGAACGGTCCGGCCGATTTGCCGGGCGGGGGGCCCGGCGGCGAGAACCTGCACCGCGACGGGATTCGGGATCCGCGAGTAGTGCAGGGCGATCAACATGACTTGTTGATCGTCTGAGGGGCTGAATTATAACTTTCCGGCATGACGTCGTCAAGGCGGACACGGACAAATGCGACCCATTCTTGTTTGCGACGATACTCGGTGCAGATCCCGGTCTGCCGGGCGTACCCTCCCATCCGAACTCCGGAGCCCTCCATGACGACATCTCCCAAGACCCGTGTCGAACGCGACACTTTCGGCCCGATCGAAGTCCCGGCCGACAAGCTGTGGGGCGCGCAGACGCAGCGCTCGCTGCAAAACTTCGACATCTCCGGCGAACGGCAGCCGCGGGAAATCATTCGTGCCCTGGCGCAGGTCAAGCGCGCCTCTGCCGTCGTGAACCATGCGCTGGGCCTCCAGGACGAGGCCAAGACGCAGGCCATCGCCGCCGCCGCCGACGAGGTGATCGCCGACCGGCATGCGGACGAATTCCCGCTGGTGGTCTGGCAGACCGGCTCCGGCACCCAGACCAACATGAACGTCAACGAGGTGCTGGCCAACCGGGCCAGCGAGTTGCTCGGCGGCGAGCGCGGGGAAGGGCGGCGGGTGCACCCGAACGACGACGTCAACCGCAGCCAGTCGTCCAACGACGTCTTCCCGACTGCGATGCACGTGGCGGCGGTCGAGGCGATCACGCACCGGCTGCTGCCGGCGATCGCCAAGCTGCGCGGCACGCTCGAGCAGAAGTCGAAGGACTTCGCCGACATCGTCAAGATCGGCCGCACCCATCTGCAGGACGCGACGCCGCTGACCTTGGGCCAGGAGTTCTCGGGCTATGCGGCCCAGCTGGCCCACGGCGAGGCCCATGTGCGGGCGTCGCTGCCGCACCTGTGCGAACTGGCGCTCGGCGGCACCGCGGTCGGCACCGGCCTCAACGCCCCCAAGGGCTATGCGGAGCAGGTGGCGGCCGAACTCGCGAAGCTCACCGGGCTGCCGTTCGTCACGGCGCCGAACAAGTTCGAGGCCATGGCCTCTGTGGATGCGCTGGTCCATGCGCACGGCGCGCTCAAGACCCTGGCGGCCAGCATGATGAAGATCGCCAACGACGTGCGCTGGCTCGCCAGCGGGCCGCGCAGCGGCATCGGCGAGTTGAGCATTCCCGAGAACGAGCCGGGTTCATCGATCATGCCTGGCAAGGTCAATCCGACCCAGAGCGAGGCCGTCACGATGCTGGCGGCGCAGGTGTTCGGCAACGACGTCGCGATCAACATCGGCGGCGCCTCGGGCAACTTCGAGCTCAACGTCTTCCGCCCGATGGTGGCGCACAACTTCCTGCAGAGCGTGCGGCTGCTGGCCGACGGCATGGTGAGCTTCAACGACCACTGCGCGGTCGGCATCGAGCCCAACCGCGAGCGCATCACCGAGCTGGTGCAGCGTTCGCTGATGCTGGTGACGGCGCTCAACACCCACATCGGCTACGACAAGGCGGCCTTCATCGCCAAGAAGGCGCACAAGGAAGGCAGCAGCCTGCGCGAGGCGGCGATCGCCTCGGGGCACCTGACGGCCGAGCAGTTCGACCAGTGGGTAGTGCCCGAGAACATGACGGGGCGCTGAACGGCCCCGCCCGCGTCAATGGTCGGCGGGCGCGCGGGCCATCAGCCGGTCGGTCGCCGCGATCGCCATCGCCGACAGCAGGAAGGTGATGTGGATCGCGGTCTGCGCGATCAGCACCCGGTCGGTGTAGTTGTCGGCGTTGATGAAGGTCTTGAGCAGGTGGATCGAGCTGATGCCGATGATCGCGGTCGCCAGCTTGACCTTCAGCACCGAGGCGTTGACGTGGCTCAGCCATTCGGGCTGGTCGCGATGGCCTTCGAGGTTCATGCGGCTCACGAAGGTCTCGTAGCCGCCGACGATCACCATGATCAGCAGGTTGGAGATCATGACGACGTCGATCAGCGCCAGCACCACCAGCATGATCACGGTCTCGTTGAGCGAGGTCACCGGCGCGGTGGTCTTGTAGCCGATGCTGGTGACCAGCGCCTCCAGCGCATCCTTGCTGCCGAACGCGGCCTCGACCAGGTGGGTCAGCTCGACCAGGAAATGCATCACGTAGACGGCCTGCGCCACGATCAGGCCGAGGTACAGCGGCAGCTGCAGCCAACGGCTGGCGAAGATCAGGTTGGGGAGCGGCCGCAGCGGCGAGACCTTGCCGGTCCGGGGAAGGAGAGGATCGTCGTTTGACATCGAAAGGTTTCGGCGAACTTGCGAACAGCTGTAAAACGGCGATTCTAGGGGCGGCCTGTGACCGAACTGCGCAATGCCCCGTGTAGTTAACATGGCCCGTCAGTCGTCCGTAAGTGCGGAATCCGACATTACGACCCGTCATCACGTTTGGTACAGGAGACAAGAATGAGCAGCGCATCGACGATCGAATCCGTCCTGGTCGAAAACCGTGTCTTTCCGCCCGACGAGCGGGCCAGCAAGGGGGCGCGCATCGCCAGCATGGCCGCCTACGACGCGCTCTGCAAAGAGGCCGCGGACGACTTCGACGGCTTCTGGGCCCGCCAGGCGAAAGCCAACGTGACCTGGACCAAGCCCTTCACGCGCACGCTCGACGAGTCGAACGCGCCGTTCTACAAGTGGTTCGAGGACGGCGAGCTCAACGCCTCCGCCAACTGCCTCGACAAGCACATCGGCACCCCGGTCGAGAACAAGACCGCGATCATCTTCGAGGCCGATGACGGCGCGGTCACCAAGGTCACTTACAAGGAACTGCTGGCACGTGTCTCGCAGTTCGCCAACGCGCTCAAGGCCGAGGGCATCCGCAAGGGCGACCGGGTCATCATCTACATGCCGATGACCATCGAAGGCGTGATCGCGATGCAGGCCTGCGCCCGCATCGGCGCCACCCACAGCGTGGTCTTCGGCGGCTTCTCGGCCAAGGCGCTGCAGGAACGCATCATCGACGCCGGCGCGGTCGCCGTCATCACCGCCAACTATCAGCTGCGCGGGGGCAAGGAACTGCCGCTGAAGGCGATCGTCGACGACGGCATCGCGCTCGGCGGCTGCGAGTCGATCAAGAGCGTGCTGGTCTACCAGCGCACCGCGACCGCCTGCGCGATGGTGGCCGGGCGCGACAAGACCTTCGCCGATGCGCTGAAAGGCCAGGCCAGCGAATGCCCGCCGGTGCCGGTCGGCGCCGAGCATCCGCTGTTCATCCTCTACACCTCGGGCTCGACCGGCAAACCCAAGGGCGTTCAGCATGCCACCGGCGGCTACCTGCTGTGGGCCAAGCTCACGATGGACTGGACCTTCGACGTCCGTCCCGAGGACGTCTTCTGGTGCACCGCAGACATCGGCTGGATCACCGGCCACACCTACGTCGCCTACGGCCCACTGGCCGCCGGTGCGACCCAGGTGGTGTTCGAAGGGATCCCGACCTTCCCGCACGCCGGGCGCTTCTGGCAGATGATCGAGAAGCACAAGGTCACGATCTTCTACACCGCGCCGACCGCGATCCGCTCGCTGATCAAGGCGGCCGACAGCGACGAGAAGGTGCACCCGAAGAACTGGGACCTGTCATCGCTGCGCATCCTCGGCACCGTGGGCGAGCCGATCAATCCCGAAGCCTGGATGTGGTACCACCGGAACATCGGCGCCGAGAAGTGCCCGATCGTCGACACCTTCTGGCAGACCGAGACCGGCGGCCACGTCATCACGCCGCTGCCGGGCGCCACGCCGCTGGTGCCGGGGTCGTGCACGCTGCCGCTGCCGGGCATCATGGCCGCGATCGTCGACGAGACCGGCAAGGACATCCCCAACGGGGCCGGCGGCATGCTGGTCATCAAGCGCCCCTGGCCGTCGATGATCCGCACCATCTGGAACGACCCCGAGCGTTTCAAGAAGAGCTATTTCCCCGAGGAGATGGGCGGCACGATCTACCTCGCCGGCGACGGCGCGGTGCGCAGCGCCGACCGCGGCTACTTCCGCATCACGGGACGCATCGACGACGTGCTCAACGTCTCGGGCCACCGGCTCGGCACGATGGAGATCGAATCGGCGCTGGTGGCCAAGACCGACCTGGTGGCCGAGGCGGCCGTGGTGGGGCGGCCCGACGACGTGACGGGCGAAGCGGTCTGCGCCTTCGTGGTGCTCAAGCGCGGCCGACCGGCGAGCGAAGAGGAAGCGCGCAAGATCGCGACCGAACTGCGCAACTGGGTGGCGAAGGAGATCGGTCCGATCGCAAAACCGAAAGACATCCGCTTCGGAGAGAATCTTCCGAAGACGCGCAGCGGTAAGATCATGCGGCGCCTGCTTCGCAGCCTCGCCAAGGGCGAGGCCATCACCCAGGACACCTCGACTCTGGAGAACCCGGCCATCCTCGAACAGCTGGGCCAGGCGTACTGAGCGAGGGCGCTGGCGGCGCGTCGCCGCCAGCGGTTCAACTTCAGGGAAAAACAAAAATGGGATTGAGAACCGCCGTCTTGCTGATCGTCGTGCTGCTGATCGCAGCGCTGGCCGCGTTGAACTGGGGCACGATCGCAACACCCACCTTGATCTCGATCGGCTTCATGCAGGTCACGGCGCCGCTGGGGCTGATCATGCTGGGCCTGACGGCACTGCTCGGCATCTTCTTCGTGGCCTACGTGGTCTACCTGCAAAGCTCGATCCTGATGGAGACGCGCCGGCACACCAAGGAAATGCAAGCCCAGCGCGACCTCGCCGACAAGGCCGAGGCCTCGCGCTTCACCGAGCTGCGCAGCTTTCTCGAAACCCAGGAAAACGTCCACATGGCGCGCAATGCCGAGCGGCACGCAGCCTTGCTGGCGCGCATCGAACAGGTGGAGGCCGCTGCCAGGCAGCGCGCCGAGCAATCCGAGAACTCGATCGCGGCTCACATCGGACAGCTGGAAGATCGCCTCGAACGGCGCCCGGTGGCGACACCGTCCGCCATGCCGCCGGCGGTCTGAGCCGGCGTGCTGCCGTGCCTACTTGGTCGACAGCACCCAGGCCGCGAGCTTCTTGGCGTCCGCCTCGCTGACCTGGTTGTTGGCGGGCATCGGCACGGGGCCCCAGACGCCCGCGCCGCCCTTGATGATCTTGGTCGCCAGCATGTCGACGGCGCCTTTGTCGTCCTTGTACTTCGCGGCCACGTCCTTGAACGAGGGGCCCAGCACCTTGCGATCGACCGCGTGGCAGCTCATGCAGTTCTTTGACGTCGCCAGCGCCAGGTCGGCGAAGGCGGGCGCGGCGCAGGCCAGGGTGGCCACGGCGAGCAAGAGCGCTTTTTTCATGAGTGACGTGCGTGGGTGCGTTAAAGTCGTATCAACGCGATTGTAGGCAGGGCGGTGGACCGTCTTGGCCGGCGTGTCCCTGACTCAACGGAGAAGTTCGCGATGTGGTTCCTGATGCTGGGCCTGCTGGGTGTGGCGCTCAAGTTTTTCGAGATCGGCTTCGTCGCCACCTGGAGCTGGTGGGTCGTGCTGATTCCGTTCGCGCTCGCGATCGCGTGGTGGGCCTGGGCCGATGCCTCGGGCTACACCAAGCGCAAGGTGGTCGAAAAAGAGAACCAGCGGCGCCAGGACCGCATCGACCGCCAGCGCAGCAATCTCGGCATGCTCACCAGCCGCTCGAACCGCAAGCGGCGCTGAGGGGCCAGGCGCCTCTAGCGCGCTCTTCACCAGAAACACCGCGGAACCGGCTTTGCCGGGCCGCTGGTGTTGCCCCCGGTAGGGGGTGGGCGCCCGGACACGCAGTGCCCGGCAACCTGGGGGCGAGCTCAATACTTGTCGAGCACCGCGCCTGAGCTCGCGCTCGAGGCATTGAAGGCGAACTTCGCCTGCACGCCCCGCGTGTAGCGCGGCGCCGGTGCCTTCCAGCCTTCGCGCCGCTTGGCGATCTCGGCTTCCGGCACATTGAGTTCGAGCTTCAGTTCATGGGCGTCGATGGTGATCGAGTCGCCTTCGTTGACGAAGGCGATGGTGCCGCCGGCCGCCGCCTCGGGCGCCACGTGACCGACCACCATGCCCCAGGTCCCGCCCGAGAAGCGGCCGTCGGTGATGAGGCCGACGCTTTCGCCCAGGCCGGCGCCGATCAGAGCGCCCGTGGGCGCCAGCATCTCGGGCATGCCCGGTCCGCCCTTGGGGCCCAGGTAGCGCAGCACCATGACGTCGCCGGCCTTGATCTTGCCGTCGAGGATCGCCTGCAGCGCCGACTGCTCGTCGTCGAAGACGCGCGCCGGGCCGGTGATGACCGGGTTCTTGAGCCCGGTGATCTTGGCCACCGCGCCTTCGGGCGACAGGTTGCCCTTGAGGATGGCGAGGTGGCCCTCGGCGTACATCGGGTTGCCGATCGGGCGGATCACGTCCTGGTCGGCGCGCGGCTGGTCGGGCACGTCCTTCAGCACTTCGGCAATGGTCTGGCCGCTGATCGTGAGGCAGTCGCCGTGCAGCAGGCCGGCGTTGAGCAGCACCTTCATCACTTGCGGGATGCCGCCGGCCTGGTGCAGGTCGACCGCCAGGTACTTGCCGCTGGGCTTCAGGTCGCACAGCACCGGCACCTTCTTGCGCATGCGCTCGAAGTCGTCGATCGACCAGTCGACGCCGGCCGCGTGGGCGATCGCCAGGAAGTGCAGCACCGCGTTGGTCGAGCCGCCGGTGGCCATGATGACGGCCACCGCGTTCTCGATCGCCTTCTTGGTGACGATGTCGCGCGGCTTGATGTCCTTCTTGATCGCCTCGATCAGCACCTTGGCCGACTCCTTGGCCGAGTTGGCCTTCTCGTCGTGCGGATTGGCCATGGTCGACGAGTAGGGCAGCGAGATGCCCAGCGCCTCGAAGGCCGAGCTCATGGTGTTGGCCGTGTACATGCCGCCGCAGGAGCCGGTGCCGGGGATCGCGCGCATCTCGATCTCGCGCAGGTCCTCGTCGCTGAGGTTGCCGGCGGCGTTCTGGCCGACCGCCTCGAACACGCTCACGATGTTGAGGTCCTGGCCCTTGTACCGGCCGGGCAGGATGGTGCCGCCGTAGACATAGATCGCCGGCACGTTGGCGCGCAGCATGCCCATCAGGCCGCCGGGCATGTTCTTGTCGCAGCCGCCGACCACCAGCACGCCGTCCATCCACTGGCCGCCGACGCAGGTCTCGATGCAGTCGGAAATCACTTCGCGGCTCACCAGCGAGTACTTCATGCCCTCGGTGCCCATCGCCATGCCGTCGGAGATGGTCGGGGTGCCGAACACCTGCGCGTTGCCGCCGGCTTCCTCGATGCCTTCGATGGCCGCATCGGCCAGCTTCTGCAGGCCCGAGTTGCAGGGCGTGATGGTGCTGTGGCCGTTGGCGACGCCGACCATCGGCTTCTTGAAGTCGCCTTCCTGGTAGCCCATGGCGTAGAACATCGAGCGGTTCGGCGCCCGGCTCTTGCCTTCGACGATGTTGGCGCTGCGGCGGTTGATCTGGATCGGTTTCGTGTCCATCGTGGTTCTCGCGTTCGTGATCGGGGGATGCCAAGTATCGGACGATTGATTGATTGCTTCCAATCCTATTTGTCGGTGCTATTGATATGCTTGGCATATGAAAGAAGCACCGATCGACCTGCGCGCCTGGCGCCAGTTCGTGGCCGTTGCCGAGGAGCTGCACTTCGGCCGTGCCGCGCTGCGGCTGCACATGACACAGCCGCCGGTCACCCAGGCGATCGCCCAGCTCGAGCGCACGCTCGGGGTGCTGCTGTTCGACCGCACGCGGCGCCGGGTGGCGCTGACGCCGGCCGGCGAGGCGCTGCTGCCGGAGGTGCGCGAGCTGCTGGCGCGCGCCCAGGCCCTGCCGTCGCGGGCCCGCGCGGCGGCGGCCGGAGAGGTCGGGCGGGTCCGGCTGGCCTTCGTCTCGACCATCGGCTTCGACCAGCTGCCGGGCTGGGTGCGCGCCTTTCGCGAACACAGTCCGCAGGTGGTGCTCGAACTGGTCGAGGCCACCGGCGACGTGCAGCTGCGGGACCTGCAGCGGGGCGACATCGATGCCGGGCTGATGCTGCACTCGCCGGGCTTCGCGCCGCCGGGGCTCAGCCACCTGCGGGTGGCTGTCGAGCCGCTGGTGCTGGCGCTGCCCGAGCACCATCCGCTGGCGAGCGCGCAGCCGCTGCCTTGGGAGGCGGTGCTCGGCGAGCCGCTGGTGATCTTTCCGCGCCGCATCGCGCCTTCGCTGCATGACGCGGTCTTCGGGCTCTACCACGCGGCCGGCCGGCTGCCCGTGGTGGCGCAGGAAGCGATCCAGATGCAGACCATCGTCAACCTGGTGTCGGCCGGCCTCGGCCTCGCCTGGGTTCCCGAGAGCGTGATGCAGTTCCGCCGCACCGGGGTGGTCTACCGCACGCCCGACAGGGCCGGTGCGCGCGGCAGGAAACAGCCGGCGGTCCCGCTGTGCGAGACCAGCCTGGTGTGGCTGGAAGGCGACGCGCACCCGGCGCTTGACCGTTTCGTCGGCTTCGTGCGCGAGCGGATGGAGGAGGGCGGCTGAGCGCCCTCAGGCTTGCGACTGGGTCTGGAGGTAGTTCTCGAGTCCGACCTTGTCGATCAGGCCGAGCTGCTTCTCGAGCCAGTAGGCGTGGTCTTCCTCGGTGTCTTTGAGCTGGGCGAGCAGCAGGTCGCGGCTGACGTAGTCGCCGACGCTTTCGCACAGCGCCATGCCCTGCTTGAGCGCCTCGCGCACCTCGTATTCGGTGTCCAGGTCTTTCTGCAGCATCTCGGGCACGGTCTGGCCGGGCGTGAATTCCTTCGGACGCATGTCCGGCAGGCCGCCGAGCAGCAGGATGCGGCGGATCAGCGCGTCGGCGTGCTGGGTTTCCTCCTGCATCTCGTGGTCGAGGCGGGTGTAGAGCTTGACGAAGCCCTGGTCCTCGTAGATGCGGGAATGGATGAAGTACTGGTCGCGGGCGGCGAGTTCGCCGCGCACCAGTTGCTTGAAGTAATCGATGACCTGTGGGTTTCCCTGCATGGGGCTTGCCTTGTTGTTTGGGGGCCTGTTCACCCTATTTCCGGGGTCGCGAAGGTATGCCAGGGCGGGCCAATCAAGGCGTGCGACGCCGCATGTGCGTTGGCACATGCAAGGAGCGCAACGCGGAGTGGCCCGCCCTGGCATACCTTCCCTTCGGGTTGCCGAGCAAAGGGGCCGTCTGCCGCGTTGCCCGCGCTTGCAAGGCGCAAGCCTTGCTGCGCGCGGGCGCCTTGCATCCAGCCCCTTTGCTCGACAACGCGACCCCGGAAATAGGGTGAACAGGCCCTAGGTGAAGACCCGAGTATCGGTCGAACCGGGGACGGCGGGGAAGATGTCCCCCTTTGCGCGGTCTGCATGGGCCTGTGTCTCAGAAGCGTTCGCATCGGGACGGCACAATCTGTCCCATGCTCATGTACCCGCAGATCAACCCCATCGCCCTGCAGCTCGGACCGGTCGCCATCCACTGGTATGGCCTGACCTACCTGGCTGCCTTCGCGCTGTTCTATTTCCTCGGCACGCGCCGGCTCGGGCACGAACCCTTCCGCTCGATCACCGGCCCCGGCGCCTGGACCCGCAAGGATGTCGAGGACATCCTGTTCCTCGGCGTGATGGGCGTGATCGTCGGTGGCCGGCTCGGCTACTGCCTGTTCTACAAGCCGGGCTACTACCTCACCCATCCGCTCGAGATCTTCTTCGTCTGGCAGGGCGGCATGAGCTTTCACGGCGGGCTGCTCGGCGTGATCGCCTCGATGGTCTGGTTCTCGCGCTCGCGCGCCCGGCCGTTCTGGCAGGTGATGGACTTCGTGGCGCCCTGCGTGCCCACGGGTCTGGCGGCGGGGCGGGTGGGCAACTTCATCAACGGCGAGCTCTGGGGCCGCTTCAGCAACCCCGAATTGCCTTGGGGCATGGTGTTTCCGCAGAGCGGCTCGATGCTGCCGCGCCACCCCTCGCAGGTCTACCAGTTCCTGCTCGAGGGCCTGCTGCTGTTCGTGCTGCTGTGGCTCTACGCCCGCAAGGACCGCGGCGAGCGGCGGGTGTCGGCGGTGTTCCTGATCGGCTACGGCCTGATGCGCTTCATCGCCGAATACTTCCGCGAGCCCGACGACTTCCTCGGCCTGCTGGCGCTCAACATGAGCATGGGGCAGTGGCTTTGCGTGCCGATGATCGCCTTCGGCCTCTGGCTCTATGCCAGCGCCCGTCCGGCGCCGGTGGCCGGAGCCCTCAGGGGCTGAGCGGCGGCCGCCGGGGCCGGGTATCTCCCGAGGCCCCGGGGCGTTGCGCGTTGGCGGCTGCATTCTCATAATTACGCGTAATTACGAGAGCCGCCCATGCGCCTGGTCCAGAACTCCCTGCACGACGAAGTCGCCGCCACCTTGCGCGAAGAGATCTTCGGCGGGGTGCTGGTGCCGGGCGCTTTCATCGACGAGGCGTCGGTGTGCGAGCGCCTGCAGATCTCGCGCACGCCCTTGCGCGAGGCGCTCAAGGTGCTGACCGCCGAAGGGCTGCTGCGGCACGAGCCGCGCCGCGGCTGCTTCGTCGCCGAGGTCACTCAGCGCGACCTCGACGAGATCTTCCCGGTGATCGCGCTGCTCGAAGGCCGCTGTGCCTGGGAGGCCGCGCGCCATGCCAGCGACGACGATCTCGCCGCGCTCGAAGCGCTGCACGACCGGCTCGCGAAGCACGCGCGGGCACGCCGCATCAACGACTACTACGCGACCAATTTCGCGATCCATGAGGCGATCATCATGCTGGCCGACAACCGCTGGCTGGCGCAGGTGATCGGCGACCTGCGCAAGATCCTCAAGCTGGCGCGGCAGCAGCAGCTGCATGCGCCGGGACGGCTCGAGCAGAGCCTGTCCGAACATCTCGCGGTGTTCGCCGCCCTCAAGGCCCGCGACAGCGACGGCGCCGAGGCCGCGATGCGGACCCACCTGAACCGCCAGCGCGAGGCCCTGCGGGCGGTCGCGCTGCAACAGAAAGCGAAGCTCATCTCATGAATGCCGGCGACTGGATCACACGCGGGGTTTCCCTGCTGCGCCCGGGCCATGCGCCCGATGGCACCAAGGCGGCCACCGATTCGACCAGGGGGAAGCGGGCCGTGGGGCCGCGCCCGCTCGGCGAGCGGCTCGAGGCGACCTTGCGCCGTCCCGGCGAGGCGCTGGGGCCGCGGGCCCTGCGCAACGCGCTGGTCGAACTGCAGTCGGTGGTCGACCCGCAGATCAGCGAGGTCGAGGCCGGTCGCCGCGCCCATGCCGTGGTGCAGTGGTATGGCGCCCGCGAGCTCGACGAGCGGCGCGACATCTGGCTGCTGATGAGCGAGCGCTTCGCGCCCGATGTGCAGAAGCTCAGCACGGCGCGCGACCGGCACGAGGCCGCGGTCGGCACGCCGGACGAAGGCCAGGCCGAGATCGGACTGCGGCGCGCCCTGGCGTCGCCGCGCGCGCGGCTGCTGCAGCGCTTCGCGATCGATCCCGACGGCATGCGCTTCCTGGTCGACCTGCGCGCCGAGCTGCTGCCGCACCTGAAGGGCGACCGCCGGCTGCTGCCGCTCGAGGCCGAGCTCGAGCACCTGTTCTCGACCTGGTTCGACATGGCTTTCCTCGACCTGCGGCGCATCAGCTGGGACTCGCCGGCCTCGCTGATCGAAAAGCTCATCCAGTACGAGGCGGTGCACGACATCAAGAGCTGGGCCGACGTCAAGAACCGGCTCGACAGCGATCGTCGCTGCTACGGATTCTTCCATCCGCGGCTGCCCAACACGCCGCTGATCTTCGTCGAGGTGGCGCTGGTCGACCACATCAGCGAGGGCATCGTGCCGCTGCTCGACGAGGCGGCCGCGGTGGTCAGGCCGGACAAGGCGACGACCGCGATCTTCTATTCGATCAGCAACACGCAAGCCGGGCTCAAGGGCGTGAGTTTCGGCGATTCGCTGATCAAGCGCGTGGTCGAGACGCTGCAGGACGAACTGCCGCGGCTGAAGGTCTTCGCGACCTTGTCGCCGATCCCCGGCTTTCGCGGCTGGCTGCCGAAGAAGGCCGACGAGATCGTCGCGCGGCTGGACGAGAAGCGGGCCGCCGAACTGGGGCGTGCCGTGGGCTCGCTGCCGCCGACCGGCGAACGTTTCCTCGCCGCGGCCGACGAGGCGCTGGCGCTCGATGCCCGCTCACCGGTGCGGCAGCTGCTGCTGCAGGCGGCGGCCGAATACCTCGGACGGGCCACGGCCGACGGCAAGCCGGTCGATCCGGTGGCGCGCTTCCATCTCGGCAACGGGGCGCGGGTGGAGCGGCTCAATTGGGGCGGCGACCCGTCGCCCAAAGGCCTCAGGCAGTCCTACGGTCTGATGGTCAATTACCTCTACGATCTCAAGCGGCTCGACAAGCACCGCGCCTGGCTCGCCCAGGGCAAGGTGGCTGTCTCGGGCGGCATCGACGACTTGTTCCTCAAGGGTTGAGAGAGCATTGGGGTCCTTCCAACCCGACGCGCCTCGGGCCCCGGCGCAAGACAGCCAAACCACAACAGGAGACAACCGATGACCTCAGGCTTTCAACGGCGGGACGTGCTGCGCCTGGCGGCGGCGGCGAGCGCCGCGATGGCGGCGGCCGGCGTACGCGCCCAGTCGCACTGGCCGGCCCGGCCGGTGACGATGATCGTGCCGTTCCCGGCCGGCGGCGGCACCGACGCCTTCGCGCGGCCGCTGTCGGCGCAGTTCACCAAGCTCACCGGCCAGACGCTGGTGATCGACAACCGCGGCGGCGCCGGCGGCACGGTGGGGGCCAGCATCGCGGCCAAGGCGGCGCCGGACGGCTATACGCTCTTCATGGGCGCGGTGCATCACGCGATCGCGCCGTCGATCTACCCCAAGCTCGACTACGACCTCGAAAGGGATTTCGTGCCGCTGCTGCTGCTGGCCAACGTGCCGCAGGTGGTGGTGGTGAATCCGAAGCGGGTCACCGAGACCACGCTCAAGGCCTTCGTCGCCAATGCCAAGCAGAACCCGGGCAAGCTCAACTACGCCTCGGCCGGCGCCGGCACCTCGCACCACCTGGCGGGCGAGCTGTTCAAGCTGCAGACCGGCACTTTCATCACGCACATTCCCTATCGAGGCGCCGGACCGGCGCTGCAGGACCTGATCGCCGGCAACGTCGACGTGATGTTCGACGGCCTCGGCTCGTCGGCCCAGCACATCAAGGCCGGCCGGATCAAGGCGCTGATGGTGGCCGGCAGCAAGCGCAATCCGGCCTTCCCCGACGTGCCCTGCGCCGCCGAGGTGGGCTTGCCCGACTACACCGTGACGACCTGGTACGGACTCTGGGCGCCCAAGGGCACGCCGGCGGAGGTGCAGGCCCGGATCGTCGACGACATGAAGAAGGCGCTCGCCAGTGACGAACTGAAGACGATCTGGGCCAGCAACGGTTCGGAGATCCCGAACGTCACCAACGCCGCCTACGCCGCTTTCGTGAATGCGGAGATCAAGCGCTGGGCGGCGGTGGTCAAGGCTTCGGGGGCGAAGCTGGAATGACGTCTTCGGTAGGGCTGCGCACGGAGGGCCCGCTGGCCTTCGTGACCCTGGCGAACAGCGGCCGCCTGAATGCCATGACGCGTGCCATGTGGCGCGAGCTGCGCGAGGTGTTCGAGCGTCTTGCGCACCAGCCAGCGCTTCGCTGCGTGGTCGTCGGCGGGGAGGGCGGCGCCTTCTGCGCCGGCGGCGACATCTCCGAATACCCCTCGTTCCGCTTCGAGGTCGAGCAGCTGCGCGCCTTCCACGAGGACGAGGTCTGGGCGGCGCTGGCCGCCATGCTGGCCTGCGAACTGCCGCTGGTCGCGTGCATCGAGGGCGCCTGCATGGGCGCCGGGCTCGAGATCGCGAGCTGCTGCGACATCCGGCTGGCCGGCGAATCGGCGAAGTTCGGCGCCCCGATCGCCAAGCTCGGTTTTCCGATGGCGCCGCGCGAGGCGGCGCTGGTGCAGGGCGCGATCGGCGAGGTGCTGGCGCGCGACATGCTGCTGGCGGCCAGCGTGCACGGCGCCGAGCGCCTGCGCGACGCCGGCTTCCTGCTGCGCGTGCTGCCCGATGCCGAGCTCCGGGCCGACGTGCTGGCCCACGCGAATCGCATTGCCGCGCTGGCGCCCGCGGCGGCGCGCCTCAACAAGGCCACCTTCGCCGCCCTGCGGCAAGCCGGCGCCCAGGCGGGTGTCGCGCCGCTGCTGGCGACCGCCTACGATTACGCCGACACCGCCGAGCATCGCGAAGGCATCGCCGCCTTCCTCGCCAAGCGGCCTCCCGTCTTTTGAGATCGACATGACCGACATTTCCAACGCCAATCTGTTCGCCGTGCTGCGCGCGGCCTTTCCCTCCGACCTCGACGCGATCGCGATCGAGACCGACGACGGCCTGTGCTATTCGTGGCGCGACCTGGACCGCGCCAGCGCCATGATCGCCAACCTGCTGGAAGCGCTGGACCTCGAGCCCGGCGCCCGCATCGCGGTCCAGGTCGAGAAGTCGGTCGAAGCGATGATGCTGTACCTGGCGACCCTGCGCGCCGGCTATGTCTTCCTGCCGCTCAACACCGCCTACCGGGGCGCCGAGATCGAGTATTTCATCGGCAATGCCGAGCCGGCCGTCGTGGTCTGCAGCAGCGCCAACGCGTCCTGGGTGGGGCCGATCGCCACCGCGGCGGGCACCCGCCATGTCTTCACGCTCGACGACGACCGCAGCGGCACATTGCTCGAAGTGGCGGCGCAATGCAGCGACCGCCACGCGATCGCCCCGAAGCAGGAAGACGATCTCGCCGCCATCCTCTACACCAGCGGCACCACCGGCCGCAGCAAGGGCGCGATGCTCACGCATCGCAACCTGTCGTCGAACGCCGAGGTGCTGAAGGACTACTGGGGCTGGCGCGGCGACGACGTGCTGATCCACGCGCTGCCGATCTTCCATGTGCATGGGCTCTTCGTCGCGATCCATGGCGCACTGATCAGCGGCAGCCGGATGATCTGGTTCAACCGCTTCGACGCCGCGCGCGTGGTGGCCCGACTGCCCGAGGCGACGGTCTTCATGGGCGTGCCCACGCTGTACGTCCGGATGCTGGCCGAGCGCGGGCTGACGAAGAAGGCCTGCCGCCGCATGCGGGTCTTCATCTCCGGCTCGGCGCCGCTCCTGATCGACACCTTCGACGCCTGGCGCGAACGCACCGGCCACACCATCCTCGAGCGCTACGGCATGAGCGAGACCGCGATGCTGACCTCCAACCCCTACAGCCCGGTGCAGGGCGAGCGGCGCGGCGGCACGGTCGGCTTTCCGCTCCCCGGCGTGCAGCTGCGGGTGCGCGACGATGCCGGCGCGCCGTGTCCGACCGGCGAGATCGGCCATATCGAGGTCGACGGGCCCAACGTGTTCGCGGGCTACTGGCGCATGCCCGAGAAGACCCGGGAAGAGTTCACCGCCGACGGCTACTTCAAGACCGGCGACGTCGGCAAGTTCGATGAACTGGGCTACGTCACGATCGTCGGACGCAGCAAGGACCTGATCATCAGCGGCGGCTACAACGTCTATCCGGCCGAGATCGAAGGCTTCATCAACGAGCTGGCCGGCGTCGCCGAGAGCGCGATCGTCGGCGTGCCGCATGCCGACTTCGGCGAGGTCGGCGTGGCCATCGTGACGGCACGGGCCGGTGCCGCGATCGACGGCGAGGCGATCATTGCCGAGCTCAAGGAAAAGCTCGCCAACTTCAAGATCCCCAAGCGTTGCTTCGTGGTCGACGAACTGCCGCGCAACGCGATGGGCAAGGTGCAGAAGGCCCTGCTGCGGGAGCAGCACAAGGCCTTGTTCAAGGCCTGAGGGCCTTACTGGACCAGCAGCACCGAGATGTCGGTCTCGGCCACCACCTTGGTCGCGACCGAGCCCATCAGCGCCCGGCCGAACAGGCCGTGGCCGTGCGTGCCCATCACGATCAGTTCGGCGCCGCAGTCGGCGGCGGCCTTGAGGATTTCCTCGGCGGCATGGCCGTGGCGCTGGTCGACCTTGTAGCTGGTGATGCCGGCGCGGGCCAACGTGGCCTTGAGCGGATCGAGCACCTTGGCGGTCTCTTCGGCGTAGTAGTCGCGCACGATCTCCTTGCTGAGGTGGCGGGTCACATGGCCGGGCACGCCGATGCACACGTGCACCACGACGAGTTCATTGCCGTCGATGAACATGGCGCGGTTCTTCGCCAGGTAGTCGATGGCTTTCTGGGTGTGCGCGCTGCCGTCGACGGCGATCAGGATCTTCATGCAAGGCCTCTCGTTGTTCTGGATGGGATGACGGGCCGGACTCAGCGCAGGACCAGCACCGGCAGGTCGGAATGGGTGAGCACATGCTGGGTCTCGCTGCCCAGCAGCAGTCGCTTGATGCCCTTGCGGCCATGCGAGGCCATGACGATCGTGTCGCTGTCGTGCTTCTTCGCGGCGGCGATGATGGCGTCGCCGACAAGGTCGGCGCTGACCGTCGAGGTCTTGACCTTGACGCCGCTGGCCTCGGCCTGCTTGGCGATCTCGTCGAGCGACGCTTGAGCCGCCTCGGACCATTGCTTCTCGATGCGGCCGATGTCCTCGGGCGTGAACACGGCGGCGCCGTCGAAGTAGTTGGTCGGGTAGCGTGGCACCACGGTCACGGCGACCAGCTCGGCGCCGTTCTGCGAGGCCAGCGCGATGGCGCTTGCCACGGCCTTCTTGGCGAGGGGGGAGCCGTCGGTGGCGACCAGGATTCGCTTGAACATGAATGCTCCTGTGGTTGGACCGCCAAGAGCTTAATACAAGGGTCGCCGGGACGGACTTGATTCACGTCATGCCGACGGGGGAAAGCGCCGGTGCAAAAAAAAAGCCACGGCGCCTGTTGCGGGGCCGTGGCTTTCGATGAAAGGTGTCTGCGAGTGTGAGCCGAACCCGCATCCTGAACCAGGGTTCAGGTGGGCGAGGTCAGCAAGGCTTCGGGTTCATCTGACGCGAGATGATCACACCCGCCAAGCGATGTTCCAAGCCCTGCTCCGGAGAGCATTGGTACAAGGAAATATAGAGCCCAGCTTCGCACCGCAGACGAAACGTATTTTACGCCCGCCGTGACCTGCGCGCCCACGCTTCAGAGTAAATGTCCGTCGCCGGCGAGGGCCTGGTCGAGGCGCTGGACCAATTGCGCGGCGCGTGCGTCGTCTTCGGCACTGCCGGCGGCCGCAGCGGCCGGCGCGGGGGGCGGCGCTGGCGCGGGCGCGGCTTCGCGCTGCACGAGGTCGAAAGCGAGGTTCAGCGAGGCCAGCACCGCGATCCGGTCGCGCGCCTTGACCTTGCCGGCGTCGCGGATCTTGCACATGGCGGCGTCGACTCGCTCGACCGCTTCGCGCAGTTGCGGCTCGCCGCCTTCGGGGCAGCCGAGCAGGTAGCTCTGGCCCATGATCTGGACTTCGATTTGTTTCATCAGGGAGCGTCTTGGCCGGGATCGGCGGGCAGGTGGTCGAGCAGGGCATCGAGCCGCGTGCGCGCCGCGGCGAGCCGCGATTTGAGGGTGTCGCGTTCGCGCGTGAGCGCGTCGACCTGGTCCTGGAGCAGCGCATTGGTGCGCTGTACTTCCTCATGGCGCACGAGCAGGCGTTCGACGCGCTCGGCGATCTGGTCAATACGGCTCGGTGCAGGCATGGAGGACGATTGTAGTTACCGGCGCCGGCGTGTTTGCATCGCCGCACGCAAGGCGGATGCCAAGAAACCCTACAATTCCACGCGTTGGTGCTCGCGCCGCGGTTCACGCGGCGCAGTTCAACGGGAAGCAGGAGGCGGAGCCCATCGGGCCGAGCCAACCTGCGCTGCCCCCGCAACGGTCAAGCAGACGGCATCTTCGGATGCCACCCTCGTCAATCAGCCACTGGGCGCTCTGAAACAGGCGCCTGGGAAGGCGGCGAGGGCCGCGCTGCCAGCCCGGATACCGGCCAACGAGGCGGCTGCCGCATGGAGAGAAGCATGTCGGCGGCCATGACGTCCAAACGCCGGCGGGGAAGCCGGCGACGGGCATTGATCTTTGTCGCTTCCATGAAATCTGTCGTCTCGTCCGCCTGCGCCATCCGCAGCGCTTCGCCGTGCCCGCTTCCGCGCGCCCCTGCCATCGCGCTGGCCATCGTTTCCCTGACCTCGCTGCCGAACCTGGCCTCGGCCCAGGAGGCCGCTGCGGCGACCCTGGCCGAAACCGTCGTGACGGCAACGCGCGCGCCAGCCCGCATCGACGAACTGGTGTCGGACACCGTGGTGATCGAACGGGCCCAGATCGAGCAGCAGGCCAGCCGTACCTTGCCCGAAATCCTGGCCCGCATGGCGGGGGTGCAGATCTCGGCCAACGGCGGCCTGGGCAAGGGCAGCAGCGTGTACATCCGCGGCGCCGAGGCGCGCCACACCATCCTCCTGATCGACGGCGTGCGCTACGGCTCGGCGACGCTCGGCACGCCGGTCTGGGACAACATCCCGGTCGAGCTGATCGACCGCATCGAAGTGGTCAAGGGGCCCGGCTCGGCGCTCTACGGCAGCGACGGCGTCGGCGGCGTCGTGCAGATCTTCACGCGCAAGGCGGCGCCGGGCGAGACGGTGTTCAACCCGCGCGCCTCCACCACCATCGGCAGCGACAGCTACAAGCAGATCACCGGCGGCTTCAGTGGCGGCGCGGGCGCGGCGACCTACTCGCTCGACGTCACGCGCACGCTGGTCAACAGCGTCTCGGCCACCAATCGCAACGTGCAGTTCGGCAACTTCAACCCCGACCGCGATCCGTTCTCGCAGACCGGCGCCAACGCTTCCTTCGGCTACCAGTTCACGCCGGACTGGAAGTTCGACGCCGGCATGCTGTACGCCGATGGCCTGAACCACTACGACGACGGCCCCGGCCGCGACACCCGCGGCACACTGCGGACCCAGACCGGCTATGCCGGCGTCAATGGCCGGGTGCTGTCCAACTGGACCACCCAGCTGCGCTATTCGCGCAGCGACGACGACACGCGCGCGATCGTGGCGGCGCCGTTCAACCTGCCGGGCCTTTTCAACACGACGCAGGACCAGTACCTCTGGCAAAACGACATCGCGACCCCGATCGGCACCGTGGTGGCCGGTCTCGAGCGCCTGGAGCAGAAGGTCAAGAGCGACACCGCGTACACGGTGACCGAGCGCACGATCGATGCCGGCTTCGTCGGCCTGAACGGCAATTCCGGTCCCCACAGCTGGCAGTTCAACGCGCGTCACGACAGCAACTCGCAGTTCGGCGACGACGACACCTGGTATGCCGGCTACGCCTACCGCATCACGCCGAACTGGCGCGTCAGCATCTCGCAGGGCACCAGCTTCGTGGCGCCGTCGTTCAACCAGCTCTACTACCCGGGCTTCGGCAATCCGGCGCTCAAGCCGGAGGAGGGCAAGAACACGGATATCGGCATCACCTGGACCGAGGGCGCCCACACGGTGAAGCTGGTCGGCTACGACAACAAGATCCAGGGCTTCATCACCAACACGACGCTGCCGCAGAACATTCCCGAGGCGCGCATCACCGGCGGCACGCTGAGCTACGACGGCCAGTTCGACGCCGTGGGCCTGCATGCCAGCTACGACTCGCTCGATCCGCGCAACGAGATCAGCGGCAAGCAGCTGCCGCGCCGGGCCCAGAACCAGGCGACGCTGGCGATCGACTACACCACCGGCCCCTGGAAACTGGGCGCTTCGGCCCTGAGCGTCGGCAGCCGCTTTGACGACACGGCCAACACGCGCAAACTCGGCGCCTACACCACGATCGACCTCTATGTGGATTACCGCTTCGCCAAGGACTGGTCGGTGCAGGGCCGCATCACCAACCTGACCGATGAACACTACGAGACCGCCTATGGCTACAACCAGGCCGGAATCGGCGCCTACCTGACCGTGCGGTGGCAGCCGAAGCAGTGAGCATCGTCCGCCGCGAACTGGTCCTCGGGGGTCAGAAGAGCGGCAAGTCGCGCCGCGGCGAGCAGATCGCCGCGGCGTGGCTGGCGCGCTCGCCCTCGCACCGCGCGGTGCTGGTGGCCACCGCGCGGGCGCTCGACGAGGAGATGCTGGCGCGCGTGACGCGGCATCGCGAGGATCGCGCGGCCCGCCTGCCGGCCATGGAAACGGTCGAGGAGCCGCTGGCGCTGGCGCAGGCGATCCGCGAGAACGCCGGCCCCCGCACGCTGGTGCTGGTCGATTGCCTGACGCTCTGGCTGACCAATCTGATGGTGCCTTTCGGGGCGCCGCGCGCGTCGATGACGGCCGATCGCGCGGTCGCCGAGTTGCTGCAGGCGATCGGCGAGTCGCCTGGTCCGCTGGTCCTGGTCGGCAACGAGATTGGCCTTGGCGTGATTCCGCTCGGCCGCGAGGTGCGTGCCTTCATCGACGCCCTGGGCCTCCTGAACCAGCAGGTCGCCGCCGCCTGCGAGCGCGTCACGCTGATGGCCGCCGGGCTGCCGCTGACCCTGAAGGATGCGCCATGAAGCGGATCGCCCGGCTGTGGTTCGCCGGCTGGCTGTGTGCGCTGGGGCTGGCGGCCCAGGCGACCGTGGTGGTCGACGAGCGCGGCGTGGGCGTCGAGCTGACGAGGCCGCCGCAGCGCATCGTGACCGTGCTGCCGTCGCTCACCGAATCGGTCTGCGCGCTGGGCGCCTGCGACCGGCTGGTGGGTGTCGACCGCTATTCGAACTGGCCGGCGTCGGTGCGGGCGCTGCCGCAGGTCGGCGGCGGCATCGATCCGAACGTCGAGGCGATCGTCGCGCTCAAGCCCGACGTGGTGCTGCTGGCGAAGTCCTCGCGGGTCACCGACCGGCTCGAGGCACTGGGACTCAAGGTGGTGGTGCTCGAGCCGAAGAACCATGCCGACGTCCGGCGGGTGCTCGACGCGCTCGCCCGGGTGCTCGGCACCGGCGATGCGACAGCGGTCTGGCGCGCCATCGATGCCAGCGTGTCGGCGGCGGCCCAGTCGCTGCCCGAGCGCGTGAAGCGCACGCGCGTGTACTTCGAAGTCAACAGCGCCCCGTATGCGGCCGGCGAAGCCTCCTTCATCGGCGAGACCCTGGCGCGGCTCGGCGCCAGGAACATCGTGCCGGCTGCGCTGGGGCCATTTCCGAAGCTCAACCCCGAGTTCGTGGTCCGCGCCGATCCCGACCTGATCATGGTCGGCGAGCGCAGCGCCCAGGGGCTGGAGCAGCGGCCGGGCTGGGGCCGCATCAAGGCCGTGCGCGAAGGCCGCATCTGCCGCTTCACGGCCGAGCAATCCGACGTGCTGGTCCGGCCCGGGCCGCGCATGGGCGAGGCGGCGCGCCTGATGGCCGAGTGCCTGCAGGAGCACGGGTGAAGGGGCAGCAGCGCCGCGCCTGGGGGCTGGGCATCCTGCTGGTGGCGCTGGCCGGCGCGCTGCTGGTGCTGGGCGCGGGCATCGGCAGCACCGGTTTCGAGAACCTGCTGGCGGCCGGCGACGACCCGGTGGCGCTGCAGATCGTGCGCGACATCCGGCTGCCGCGCACGCTCGGCGCCTGGCTCGCGGGCGCGCTGCTGGGACTGGCGGGCGCGGTCGCGCAAGGGCTGTTCCGCAATCCGCTGGCCGATCCGTACCTGCTGGGCAGCGCCTCGGGCGCATCGCTCGGCGTCGCGCTGGCGCTCTGGCTGTTCGGCCTGTCGCCGACCAGCACGCAATGGGTGGTGCGCCTGGGGCTGACCGGCGCGGCCTTCCTCGGTGCGGTGCTGGCGGTGCTGCTGACCTTGCTGCTGGCGCGCGGCGTCCAGCAGACCTTGCGACTGCTGTTGGCGGGCGTGATCGTCGGCGTGGTGCTGGGGGCGGCCAAGGACCTGCTGACCATCGCCTCGGCCGACATCCTGCAGGCCATCCAGGGCTTCATGCTCGGCAGCACCGGGCTGGTGGGCTGGAGCGCTTGCGCCGTGATGGGCGGGCTCGGCGTCGCATGCCTTCTGCTGGGCTGGGCGTTGGCGCCGGTGCTCGACGGCCTGGCGCTCGGCGAGGCCACGGCGGCCAGCCTCGGGCTGCCGCTCGGCGCCATGCGCGCCGCGCTGGTGGCGGTGCTGGCGCTGGCGACCGGCACCGCGGTGGCGCAGACCGGGCTGATCGCCTTCGTCGGCCTGGCGGCGCCGCACCTGGTGCGCTCGGTGGTCAAGACCACGCATGGGCGGCTGATCGTGCTGTCCACCGCGATGGGCGGACTGCTGCTGATGGCGGCCGACCTGCTGGCGCGCTGGATGGTCGCGCCGCAGGAACTGCCGGTCGGCGTGCTGACCGCGGTGCTCGGCGGCAGCTACCTGCTGTGGCTGATGCACCGGCGCAGCGCGCGGGGTGGCCTGTGAGCACGCCGGCCGCGCTCGAAGCCCGCGGCGTGTCGGCCAGGCTCGGCCTGGCCGAGGTGCTGCACGGCATCGACCTGTCGCTGGCGTCGGGGCGCTGGACCAGCATCGTCGGTCCCAACGGCGCGGGCAAGTCGACCTTGCTCAAGGTGCTCGCCGGCCTGCTGGCCCATGGCGGAGAGGTGCGCCTCCATGGGCAAGCGTTGAGCACGCTCCCGGGCCGGGCTCGGGCCCGGCGCCTGTCGTGGCTGGGCCAGGGCGTGGCCGGCGAGGGCAGCGCCGACGACCTGACGGTCTACGACGTCGCGATGCTCGGGCGCCTGCCGCACCAGCGCTGGCTGGCTGCCCCGAGCGCGGCCGACCGGGCGGCGGTCGAGCGCGCACTGCGCAGCACCCAGGCCTGGGACTGGCGCGAGCGGCCGCTTGGCCAGCTGTCGGGCGGCGAACGCCAGCGGGTGCTGCTGGCGCGGGCGCTGGCGGTCGAGGCCGAGCTGCTGCTGATGGACGAGCCGCTCGCCAACCTCGACCCGCCGCACCAGGCCGACTGGATGCGGACCGTGCAGGCGCTGGTGGCCGAAGGCAAGACCGTGGTCAGCGTGCTGCACGAACTCAACGCCGCGCTCGCCGCCGACGCGATGGTCGTGATGGCGGCAGGCCGCGTGACCCATCACGGCGGCTGCGGCGATGCCGCGACCCATCGGGCGCTCGAAGCGGTGTTCGACCACCGGGTCGCCTTTCACCACGTGGCGGGCCAATGGCTGGCCCTGCCGCACTGACAACCGAAGCACATGCAGATCGAAACTCCTCCCAGCGAAAAACCCTATGAGAAGCCCGAAGGCGAGCGCCGCGGGCTGGTGATCGTCAACACCGGCGACGGCAAGGGCAAGAGCACCGCCGCCTTCGGGCTCGCCCTGCGCGCCCACGGCCGCGGCAAGGCGGTGAAGATCTACCAGTTCATGAAGGTGCCGAGCGCGCGCTTCGGCGAGCACCGGATGTTCGAGCAGCTCGGCATCCCGATCGAAGGCCTCGGCGACGGCTTCAGCTGGAAGAGCCAGGATCTCGAGCACTCGGCGCAGCTGGCGCGCGATGGCTGGGAGCGGGCCCGCGCCGCGATCCTGTCGGGCGCGCACTTCCTGGTCGTGCTCGACGAGATCACCTACCCGCTGATCTACGGCTGGCTGCCGCTCGACAGCGTGCTGGAGACGCTGCGCACGCGGCCGAAGGAGGTGCACGTGGTGCTGACCGGTCGCCGCTGCCCGCCCGAGATCGTCGAACTGGCCGACACCGTGACCGAGATGCAGATGGTCAAGCACGCGTTCAAGGCCGGCATCCCCGCCCAGCGCGGCATCGAGGATTGAGCGCGATCGCGGCCCTCTGGCTGGCGCTGGCCATCGACCGATGGTTCGGTGAGCCGCCGGCGCGCTGGCATCCTGTGGTGTGGATCGGCCGCTGTCTGGGCTGGGCCGGTCGGCGCATCGCACCGCCGGCCGGTGCGCCGGCGCGCGCGCGGGCGGCCTTCGCCGGTGGCGCGCTCGCCTGGTGCGCCGGCGCCGCGCTGGTCGCCGCCGCCGCCTGCGCGGTCGCCGAAGTTGCGAGCCGCCTGCCGGCCTGGGCCGGGCCGCTGCTGACCGGCATCGCCCTCAAGCCGCTGCTCGCCTGGCGCATGCTGCGCGACGAGGTGCTGGCGGTCGAGGCCGCGCTCGGCCGGTCGCTCGATGAAGGCCGCGGCCGGCTGGCGCGGCTGGTGAGCCGCGACGTGGGCGCGCTGGACGCGGTCGGGGTGCGCGAAAGCGCGATCGAATCGCTGGCCGAGAACCTCAACGATTCGCTGGTGGCGCCGCTGTTCTGGTTTGCGCTGTTCGGCCTGCCGGGTGCGGCGCTCTACCGCTTCGCCAACACCGCGGATGCGATGTGGGGCTACCGCGGCGAGCGCGAAGGCCGGCAGTGGACCTGGGCCGGCAAATGGGCCGCCCGCGCCGACGACCTGCTGTCGTGGCTGCCCGCCCGCCTGACGGCCCTGTTCCTGTGGGGCGCTTCGGCGGCGGCGGGCGCAGGACTCGGGACCCTGCGCCGCGAAGCCGGCCGGACGCCGTCGCCCAACAGCGGCTGGCCGATGGCCGCGATGGCGCTGCAGCTGGGAATCCGGCTGGGAAAACCCGGCGTCTATGCGCTCAACGAAAGCGGCCGAAGCGCCACAGCGGCCGACACCGCGCAGGCAGCGCGGCTCGCCGCCCGCGGGGTCGCGCTGGCCGGCGCCTGCGCCTCGGCCGCGATCGGCTGCATTGCGCTGCGGGGTGCGGCATGAGGGCCTCCGAGATGTTCGAACTGATGCACGGCGGACCCGACGCCCAGGGCGCGGTCCCGCACGATTTCTCGACCAACGGCAATGCCTGCGGGCCCTGTCCCGCCGCGCTGCAGGCACTGCAGGCAGCGGACGCGAGCCGCTACCCCGATCCGCACTACCTCGAACTGCGCGATCGGCTGGCCGGCTTCCATGGCGTCGAGGCCCATCGGGTCGTGATCGCCGCCAGCGCCAGCGAGTTCATCGGCCGTGTCACGGCCGCCGTGTCCCAGGGCGGCGGCGGGCGGGTCCGGCTGCCGCCGCACGGCTACGGCGACTACGCGCGGGCCGCCAAGGCCTGGCACTTCCAGCCGGCGACGGTCGATGGCGCGGCCGACCTGGTCTGGTGCTGCGACCCGGGCAGCCCGCTGGGCCTGCCGCAGGAGGACCTGGCGCGCCGGGTGGGTCAACTGGGTCCCCATGCGACCTGCGTTCTCGACCTGGCCTACGAACCGCTTCGTCTCGAAGGGGCGTTGGCGCTGGACGCGACGCAGCGCGACCGCGTCTGGCAGCTCTGGACGCCCAACAAGGCGCTCGGGCTGACCGGCGTGCGGGCCGCCTATGCGATTGCGCCGGTGGCGGCGCAGGACCTGGGCGCGCGGCTGGCCCGGCTGGCGCCTTCCTGGCCGCTCGGCGCCCATGGCGTGGCCCTGCTCGAGGCCTGGACCGGCGGAGCGGCGCGGCAGTGGCTCGACGACAGCCTGGCCACCCTCCGGGCCTGGAAGGCGGCGCAGCGCGGTGCTTGCGAATCGCTGGGGTGGCGCCTGCTGCCGGGCGACGCCAACTTCTTCTGCGCCGAGCCGGACGTCGCGCTCACGCCGGCCCGCAGCGCGGCGCTCCGGCAGGCCGGCATCAAGCTGCGCGACACGGCTTCGTTCGGGCTTCCGGGGCTGGTGCGGCTCGGCGTCCTGCCGC
This sequence comes from Variovorax sp. 10N432, assembly GCF_056394465.1. Taxonomy (NCBI): domain Bacteria; kingdom Pseudomonadati; phylum Pseudomonadota; class Betaproteobacteria; order Burkholderiales; family Comamonadaceae; genus Variovorax; species Variovorax sp. 10N432. Next base: position 82,980 of record NZ_JBFTHX010000007.1, on the reverse strand, counting down.
CCGCCAGCCAGGAAGCGCTGCGGCAGGCCTGGCGCGCGGCGCGGCGCTGAGTCAGGTCCGCTGCAGCTGCGGGTGCTTGGCGAACAGCTCCGCCGCCCAGTCGACGAAGGCGCGCACCTTCGCGCTCAGGTGGCGGTTGGGCGGATACACCACGTGCACCGGCAGCGGCGGCCGCGTCCAGTCCGGCAGGATCTGCACCAGCTCGCCGCTCGCGATGAAGGGCTCGGCCATGTAGGTGATGACCTGCGACAGTCCGAAGCCGCCGAGCACCGCCGTCATGTGGGCATTGCTGTCGTTGACCGAGACCCGGTAGGGCCCCGTGATCTCGAACTTCTCGTCGCCCCGGTGGAACTCTTCCGGAAACATGCGCCGCGTGCTGCCCGAGAAGAAGCCCACCACCAGGTGGCGCTTCTCGATGTCCGTGGGGTGCTGGGGGGCGCCGTAGCGCTTCAGGTAGGCCGGCGAGGCGACCGTCATCCAGGGCAGGTTGCCGATCCGCCGCGCCACCAGCGACTGGTCGGTCAGGTCGCCGCCGCGGATCACGCAATCGACGTTGTCGGAGATCAGGTCCACCGCCCGGTCGCTGACGCCGACGTCGACCTGGATGTCGGGATAGCGGTCGCAGAAGGTCGACAGGGCCGGCAGGATCACCAAGCGGGCCATCGACGAGCCGACGTCGATCCGCAGCCGGCCGGTCGGGTTGGCCTGGGCGTTGGTCATGCTGGCCTCGATGTCGTCGAAGTCGTTCAGCAGCCGGGCGGTTCGTTCGTAGTAGGCCGCGCCGTCGGGCGTGACGGTGACGCGCCGGGTGGTGCGGTTGAGCAGCTTGACGTGCAGCCGCGATTCCAGCGCCTGGATCTGCTTGGTGACCGTGCCCTTGGGCAGGCCGAGCGAGTCCGCGGCGCGGGTGAACGTGCCGGCTTCGACGACGCGGACGAAAATCCGCATGCCCTGGATCTGGTCCATCTATGCTGCTCCTGGGGGTGGCGGAATGCCTCGGGGGAGCGGATTCTCACACGGGCATCGGATGCGATTGTTAGTCGGATGGAAACAGAGTGGGGCCCGGTGTCTGTTTGAACCCACCCCGCCCCGCCTTATATTTCGTTCATCGTCCATCCACCGAGGCCGTCCATGTCCAGCCGTTCCATTGAGCAACCCGTTGCCGCCGCCTCCACGGCCGCTGCACGGGACGCCGAGACCGATATCCGCATCGAATTGCCGGATCGGGAACCGGTGCAGGCCCGCCTGTACGGTGTTCGGCCGCGCGGAGCGACCGTGCCGCTGGTGCTGCATTTCCATGGCGGCACCTTCGTCTGCGGCGACCTCGACAACGGCCGCAGCGTGGCCCGGCTGCTGGCCGGCGCCGGCGCCGTGGTGGTTTCGCTGGACTACCCGCTGGCGCCCAAGGCCCCGTTCCCGGAGCCGATCGAGGTCGGCTTCGCCGCGCTCGAATGGCTCTACAAGCAACGCGTCAAGCTGGCCGGCAAGGGCGCCGAGGTGTTCCTGGCGGGCGAGGAGGCCGGCGGCAACCTCGCAGCCGCGGTGGCGCTGATGGCGCGCGACCGGGCCCACCCGCCGCTGGCCGGCCAGATCCTGCTGTCGCCGATGCTGGACCCCTGCGCTGGGACCGCATCGCTGCGCAAGGCCACCGGCGACGCAACCCAGTGCAAGTGGGCGTCGGGCTGGCAGGAATACCTCAAGCGGCCGGTCAACGCGACCCATCCCTATGCGGTGCCTGGCGGCTCGCTGCGGCTGGCGCAGGTGGCGCGGACCCTGGTGCTGGTCGGCAAGGACGATCCGATGCGCGACGAGGCGCTGAACTTCGCGCGCCGGCTCGCCGATGCCGGCATCGAGGTCACGAGCAGCGTGCTGCCGGGCGCGGCGAACTGGCCCGAGGCGCTCTACGAACCCGAGGGTTCGGGCTGCGCGGCCTGCGAGGCGGCGGTGCAGAAGCACTTCCGCGACTTCTTCAGCGCGACGCCACCGCCGCACTGAGCGACGGCGCACGGCAGGCCGTGCGCCGCTGGTTCCGGTGACCCGGAACTCCCAGACCAGACCGAGGTGAAGGCACCTCGAAGCCAACGGCGCCAACCCGCCGTGGGGCGGCGTTCGCCCCGCAGATTTTCTTTCTACCGCTGTCCTGCGCCACCCGCGCGGGAGGGCGGCGTGTTTTCCAAGCGTCACCAAAAGGACCTTCATCATGTCGAACCCTCAACCTTCCTCCCCGGCCCGGCGCCGCCTCTGGCCCGCCGTGACGGGCGTCACGGCACTGGTGGCGATCGCCTGCGCCGCGCTTGGCTTCCACAGCCTGCACGCCCAGGCCAACGACGTCACGGCGGTGGCGGCGCCGCGCGCCACGCCGGTGTCGGTGGCGACCGTGGCGGCGACCGAAATCAACACCTGGGACGAGTTCTCGGGCCGGCTCGAAGCGGTCGAACGGGTCGACGTGCGATCGCGGGTGGCCGGCGCCGTGCAGGCGGTGCACTTCCGCGAAGGGACGCTGGTCAAGCAGGGCGAACTGCTGATCACCATCGACCCGGCGCCCTACGCGGCCGAGGTGGACCGTGCCGAAGCCCAGGTCGCCTCGGCCCAGGCCCGCGTTTCGTTCACGCGCAGCGAGCAGGAGCGGGCCCGCCGCCTGTGGGACGAGAAGGCGATCGCCCAGCGCGAACTCGACGAGCGCACCAATGCCGGCCGCGAGGCCGAGGCCAATCTGCGCGCCGCCCAGGCCTCGCTGCAGAGCGCACGGCTGAACCTGGGCTACACCCAGGTCCGGGCTCCGGTCGCCGGGCGCACAGGCAGGCTGGAGGTCACGGTCGGCAACCTGGTCGCGGCCGGTCCCGGCGCGCCGGTTCTGACCACGCTGGTGTCGGTCAGTCCGATCTATGCAAGCTTCGATGCCGACGAGCAGGTCGTGGTGCGGGCCCTGAAGGACATGCCCGGCGGCGCCAGCGCCCGTGGGCGGATCGAAGGCATCCCGGTGCAGATGGGCACCGCGGCCAGCGAAGGCACGCCGTTCCAGGGCCGGCTCCAGCTGATCGACAACCAGGTCGACGCCAAGAGCGGCACGGTGCGGGTGCGCGCCGCCTTCGACAACGCCGACGGCGCCTTGATTCCCGGCCAGTTCGCGCGCATCCGGATGGGCCAGGCGCGCAACGACACGGCCCTGCTGGTCAACGAACGCGCGGTCGGCACCGACCAGAACAAGAAGTTCGTGCTGGTGGTCGGCGCCGACAACAAGGCCGAATACCGCGAGGTCGCGCTGGGCGCGCCGGTGGACGGACTGCGCGTGGTCACCAAGGGCCTGAAGGCGGGCGAGCGGGTGGTCGTCAACGGCCTGCAGCATGTGCGCCCGGGCGCACTGGTGGCGCCGCAGGCCGTCGGCATGGATGCCAAGGCCGAATTGGCGCCGCCGACCCAGCGCGTGGCGGACGCGAAATCCTGATCCCGCTGGCGGGGGAAACATCATGAATCTATCCAAGTTCTTCATCGACCGGCCGATCTTTGCCGGCGTGCTGTCGCTGCTGATGCTGATCGCCGGCCTGATCGCGCTGCGCGGGCTGCCAATCTCCGAGTACCCGGAAGTGGCACCGCCGTCGGTGGTGGTGCGGGCCCAGTACCCGGGCGCCAATCCGAAGGTGATCGCCGAGACCGTGGCGACGCCGCTGGAGGAGTCGATCAACGGCGTCGAGGGCATGCTCTACATGGGCAGCCAGGCGACCACCGACGGCGTGATGACGCTGACCGTCACCTTCAAGCTCGGCACCGACCCCGACAAGGCGCAGCAGCTGGTGCAGAACCGCGTCTCGCAGGCCGAGCCGCGCCTGCCCGAGGAAGTGCGCCGGCTCGGCATCACGACCGTGAAGAGCGCACCCGACCTGACGATGGTGGTGCACCTGGTGTCGCCCAACGACCGCTACGACATCAACTACCTGCGCAACTACGCGGTGCTGAATGTCAAGGACCGGCTGGCGCGCATCCCCGGTGTCGGCCAGGTGCAGATCTTCGGCGGCGGCGAGTACTCGATGCGGGTCTGGCTCGATCCGCAGAAGGTGGCGCAGCGCGGCCTCTCGGCCAGCGACGTGGTGGCCGCGATCCGCGGCCAGAACGTGCAGGCCGCGGCCGGCGTGGTCGGCGCCTCGCCGGGCCTGTCGGGCGTCGACATGCAGTTGTCGATCAACGCCCAGGGCCGCCTGCAGAGCGAGGAAGAGTTCGGCGACATCATCGTCAAGACCGGCGGCGACGGCGCCGTGACGCGGCTGCGCGACATCGGCCGCCTCGAGATGGGCGCGGCCGACTACTCGCTGCGCTCGCTGCTGAACAACGACGCGGCGGTCGGCATCGGCGTGTTCCAGGCACCGGGCTCGAACGCGCTGGACATCTCGCGCGACGTCCGCAAGACCATGGACGAGATCGCGAAGAACATGCCCGAGGGCGTGGAGTTCCGCATCGCCTACGACCCGACCCAGTTCGTGCGGGCCTCGATCGAATCGGTGATCCACACCTTGCTGGAAGCGATCGCGCTGGTGGTGCTGGTGGTGATCCTGTTCCTGCAGACCTGGCGCGCCTCGATCATCCCGCTGCTGGCGGTGCCGGTGTCGGTGATCGGCACCTTCGCCGTGCTGCACGTGCTGGGCTTCTCGATCAATGCGCTGAGCCTGTTCGGGCTGGTGCTGGCGATCGGCATCGTGGTCGACGACGCGATCGTGGTGGTGGAGAACGTCGAGCGCAACATCGAGGCCGGCCTGACGCCGCGCGAAGCCACCTACCGGGCGATGCGCGAGGTGTCGGGGCCGATCATCGCGATCGCGCTGGTGCTGGTCGCGGTGTTCGTGCCGCTGGCCTTCATCAGCGGGCTCACCGGCCAGTTCTATCGCCAGTTCGCGGTCACGATCGCGATCTCGACGGTGATCTCGGCGATCAATTCGCTGACCTTGTCACCGGCGCTCGCGGCGCTGCTGCTGCGCAGCCACGATGCGCCCAGGGACGCGCTGACGCGCGGCATGGACCGGGTGTTCGGCGGTGTCTTCCGGGGTTTCAACAAGCTCTTCCATCGCGGCGCCGAGGCCTACAGCGGCGGCGTCCGGCGGGTGATATCGCGCAAGACGCTGATGCTGGTGATCTACCTGGCGCTGGTCGGCGTCACCTTCGGCCTCTTCAAGGCGGTGCCCAGCGGCTTCGTGCCGGCGCAGGACAAGCAGTATCTGATCGGCTTCGCGCAGCTGCCCGACGGCGCCACGCTGGACCGCACCGAGGACGTGATCCAGCGAATGGGCGAGATCATGAAGAAGAACCCGAACGTCGAGGACGCGATCGCATTCCCGGGCCTGTCGATCAACGGCTTCACCAACAGCTCGAACTCCGGCATCGTGTTCGCGACGCTCAAGCCCTTCGCCGAGCGCAAGCGGGGCGACCAGAGCGGCGGCGCCATCGCGGGCCAGCTGAACCAGCAGTTCGCCGGCATCCAGGAGGCCTTCATCGTGATGTTCCCGCCGCCGCCGGTGGCGGGGCTCGGCACCACCGGCGGCTTCAAGCTGCAGCTGGAGGATCGCGGGTCGGTCGGCTATGAGGCAATGGACGGCGCGGTCAAGGCCTTCATGGCCAAGGCCTCGCAGGCGCCGGAGCTCGCGGGCCTGTTCACCAGCTGGCAGGTCAATGTGCCGCAGCTCTATGCCGACATCGACCGCACCAAGGCGCGGCAGCTTGGCGTGCCGGTGACCGACATCTTCGACACCATGCAGATCTACCTCGGCAGCCTCTATGCGAACGACTTCAACAAGTTCGGCCGCACCTACAGCGTGCGGGTGCAGGCCGATGCGCCGTACCGCGCCCGCGCCGAGGACGTGGGCCTGCTGAAGGTGCGCTCGACCTCGGGCGAGATGGTGCCGCTGTCGGCGCTCATGAAGGTCAATTCGAGCTTCGGGCCGGAGCGCGCCATGCGCTACAACGGCTACCTGGCCGCCGACGTCAACGGCGGGCCGGCACCGGGTTATTCCTCGGGCCAGGCGCAGGACGCGATCGAGCGCATCGCGGCCGAGACGCTGCCCAAGGGCGTGAGCTACGAATGGACCGAGCTCACCTACCAGGAGATCCTGGCCGGCAACTCGGCGCTGCTGGTGTTCCCGCTGGCGATCCTGCTGGTGTTCCTGGTGCTCGCGGCGCAGTACGAGAGCCTGACCCTGCCGCTGGCGATCATCCTGATCGTGCCGATGGGCATCCTGGCGGCGATGACCGGCGTCTGGCTGTCCCATGGCGACAACAACGTGTTCACGCAGATCGGGCTGATCGTGCTGGTCGGGCTGAGTGCCAAGAACGCGATCCTGATCGTGGAGTTCGCGCGCGAGCTCGAGTTCGCCGGGCGCACGCCGATCCAGGCCGCGATCGAGGCCAGCCGCCTGCGGCTGCGTCCGATCCTGATGACCTCGCTGGCCTTCGTGATGGGCGTGCTGCCGCTGGTGCTCGCCACCGGCGCCGGCGCCGAGATGCGCTCGGCGATGGGTGTGGCGGTGTTCGCCGGGATGATCGGCGTGACTGCCTTCGGCCTGTTCCTGACGCCGGTGTTCTATGTCGCGGTGCGCAGGATGGCCGGCAACCGCCCGCTCAAGCTGCATGGCGAAGTGCCGCACATCGATGCCTTCGTGTCGGCCGACCATCCGGCCGGCGGCGGCGGCGCGGGCGGCGGACTGCAGCCCGCGCCTGCCGCACCGCTGCATCACGACGCCTAGGCCACTCCGCCTTCCCAAAGAAAGCTGATCATGAATTCAAGACTTGAAACCCGAGGCGGGCGCTGGGGCGCCGCGCTGCTGCCGCTGTTCGCCGCGCTGGTGCTGGCCGGCTGCGCGACCGCACCGGCCGAACTGCCGACCTTCAACCTGCCGGCCCAGTTCAAGGAGCAGGCCGCCGACACGCAGGGCAGCTGGACCCGGGCCCAGCCTGCCGAGGCGCAGCCGCGCGGCGATTGGTGGCGCAGCTTCAACGACCCGGTGCTCGACCAGCTGATCGAGCGCGCGGACGCCCGCAACACCAGCATCCAGGCGGCGGCGGCGCGGCTGGCCGAGGCGCGGGCCCTGGCCCGCAGCACGGATGCCGACCTCGCGCCGCAGATCGGCGTGGGCGCCGGTGCCGCGCGCAGTGCCGGACTCGACCGCAACCAGAGCCCGCGGCCCTCGACCCTGGCGCGGGCCGGTTTCGATTTCTCCTATGAGCTCGATCTGTTCGGCAAGCTCTCCGGCGCCAGCGATGCCGCGCGCCTCGACGCCGATTCGCGCGCCGGCCTGCTGCAGAGCACGCGCCTGCTGATCCAGGCCGAAGTGGCCCAGACCTACCTGGCGCTGCGCGCGGTCGATGCCGAGCGGGTGCTGGTGCGCGACACGGTCGAGGCCTATCGCGACACGCTGCGCCTCACGCAGAGCCGCGAGCGGGCGGGCGACGTGGCCGAGCTCGATGTGGCGCGGGTCGAGACCGAGGTCGCTTCCAACGAGTCCGACGCGATGACGCTGGACCGCCGCCGTGCCGAACTGGAGCACGCCCTGGCGGTGCTGGTCGGCGACCTGGCGTCCGACTTCGACGTCGGCGCGGGCGAGTGGTCCACCGCCTTGCCGACGATCCCGCCGGGCGTGCCCGCCACCGTGCTGTCGCGCCGGCCCGACATCTCGGCGGCCCAGAAGTCGGTGCTGGCGGCGCAGGCGCGGGTCGGCGTCGCGCAGGCGGCCTGGTTTCCCGACATCACGCTGACGGGCGCCGGCGGCTATGCCTCCAACGACGTCGGCGACCTGCTGAAGTGGTCGGCGCGCTCCTGGGGCATCGGGGCCTTGCTCGCGCTGCCGGTGTTCGACGGTGGCCGGCGCGAGGCCGGCGTGCAGGGCGCGTCGGCGCTGCTCGACGGCGCACTGGCCAACTACCGGACGCAGGTGCTGGTCGCCTTCAAGGAAGTGGAGGACCAGCTGTCGTCGCTGCGCATCCTGGCCCAGCAATCGGGCGTGCAGGCTAAGGCCGTCGCGTCGGCCGAGCGTGCCACCCTGCTTTCGAACTCGCGCTACCGCAACGGCATGATCAGCCAGCTCGACCTGCTCGACGCGCGTCGCAGCGAACTGCAGAACCGGCGGCAGGCGCTGCAGGTGAAGGCGGCGCAGTACCAGGCGACCGTGGGGCTGATCCGGGCGCTGGGGGGCAGTTGGGATGCGCAGGTGGCGTCGCTCGCGCCGACGGGTGGTCAGCAGGCGCAGGTGGCGGCTCGCTGAGCGGCTTCGGTTGCTCAGCCGTTCACCGCATGGGCAGACCGTGGAACGCGCTGTGCGCCCAGCCGTCGGGATCGGCCAGCTTGCGCAGCTGGTGGGCGCCCATCACGAGCGCGTTCGCGTAGGTGGCCTGCGGGTTGGCGGCGCAGTAGATGCCGCTGTAGTGGATCGCCTCGGCGGCGTCGCTTGGGAGGGCTTCCAGGATCACCCAGAAGAACTGATTTTTTTCGCGCTCCTCGACCGTGAGCGCTATGTCGCGTAAGCCTGGCATTCGCCGTGGTTCCCTTTTTTCTTCATGGCGTCGAAGGTAAGGGTGAAATGCATGAATGCTTTAGGATTCATTTCAAGCCGGTTGCGGGGATCGTGAGGAAGATCACGTAAAGGACAATCGCGCTCATGAATTCCAATGTGCCAGGCGGCCGGGCCCGCTGTGTCATGGTCCTCGGCACCACCAGCGGCGCCGGCAAGAGCTGGCTGGCGACCGCGCTGTGCCGCTGGTTCACGCGCCAGGGCCTGCGGGTGGCGCCGTTCAAGGCGCAGAACATGAGCAACAACGCCCGCGTGGTGGCGGGCGGGGAGATCGGCAGCGCGCAGTATTTCCAGGCGCTGGCGGCGCGCGCCGAGCCCGATGTCCGCATGAACCCGCTGCTGCTCAAGCCCGAGCGCGACACCCACAGCCAGGTGGTGCTGATGGGGCAGGTGAGTCTCGAGCTCACGGCCTTGCCCTGGCGCGGGCGCAGCGAGCGCGTCTGGCCGCAGATCGCGCAGGCGCTCGACGCCCTGCGCGCCGAGAACGACGTGGTGGTCATCGAGGGTGCCGGGTCGCCCGCCGAGATCAACCTGATGGCCAGCGACATCGTCAACCTGCGGGTGGCGCGGCACGCCGATGCCCGTTGCCTGCTGGTCACCGACATCGATCGGGGCGGGGCCTTCGCGCATCTCTACGGCACCTGGGCGCTGATGCCCGCAGCCGACCGCGCGCTGATCGCCGGCTTCGTGCTCAACAAGTTCAGGGGCGATGCCTCGCTGCTCGCGCCCGCGCCGCAGCAGTTGCAGGCGCTGACCGGCGTGCCGACCGTGGCGACGCTGCCCATGTGGTGGCAGCACGGTCTGCCGGAGGAGGACGGCGTCTTCGACGACCGCAGCGTGGCGGTGGGCGGCGAGGTCACGCGCACCATCGCCGTGGTCGCCTATCCGCGCATCAGCAACCTGGACGAATTCCAGCCGCTCAAGAACATCGCCGGGGTGCGCCTGCGCTGGGCCCGCAGCCCGGCCGACGTGGCCGGCGCCGACTGGATCATCCTGCCCGGCTCCAAGAATACGAGCGGCGATCTCGCCTGGCTGCGCGCGCAGGGCCTCGACCGCGCGGTGGCTGCGCATGCGGCACGCGGCGGCGCCGTGCTGGGCATCTGCGGCGGTCTGCAGATGCTCGGCGAGGCGCTGATCGATCCGCATGGCGTCGACGGCAACGGGCCGGGGCTCGGGCTGCTGCCGGTGGTCACCGTCTTCGCCGCCGACAAGACCGTCCGCCACCGCGAGGCGAAATTCTCGTCGGTGGCGGGCCCGTGGGCCGCCTTGTCCGGGCTCAGCGTGCGCGGCTACGAAATCCATCATGGCCAGACGGCCGAACACACCGCCATGGCGGCCGCCGGCGACCGCGCCACGGCGGTCATGGCGGACGATCTCGCGTGGCAGAACAGCGCCGGCCATGTGCTCGGCCTCTACCTGCACGGCCTCTTCGAGGACCCCGGCGCGCTCCAGGCGCTGTTCGGCGTCGAGGCGCGAACGCTCGATGCCGTGTTCGACGGCCTGGCCGACCACATCGATTCCCACTTTGAACCGGGCGTGCTGCGCTCCCTGATCGAATGACTTCGCTACAACTTCCCCCGATCGACGGCATCGACGACGCCGCCTTCGCGGCACGGCTGCAACAACTGCTCGACAACAAGACCAAACCCGTCGGCGCGCTCGGGCGGCTGGAGGCGCTGGCGCTGCGCGTCGCATGCATCCTGGGCAGCACGGCGCCGGTGCTCGACGCGCCGCAGATGCTGGTCTGCGCCGGGGACCACGGCCTCGCGGCGCGCGGCGTGTCGGCGTACCCCAGCGACGTGACCTGGCAGATGGTCGAAAACTTCCTGGCCGGCGGCGCAGCCGTGAGCGTGCTGGCCCGGCAGCACCGCCTGAACCTGACCGTCGTCGATTGCGGCGTGCGGCACGACTTCGCGCCGCGAGAAGGCCTGCTCGTGCGCAAGGTCGCGCCGGGCACCGCCGATGCCTCCCTGGGGCCGGCGATGAGCATGGCGCAGTGCGAGCAGGCCATCGCGAACGGCATGGCGCTGATGCGCGATCTGCCCGGCAACGCCGTACTGCTGGGCGAGATGGGCATCGGCAACTCGTCCGCGGCGGCGCTGCTGCTGGCCCGGATTTCCGGGCAGGACATCGATGCCTGCACCGGCGCCGGGACCGGCCTCGATGCCGCCGGGCGGGCCCACAAGCGCAAGGTGCTGCGCGGCGTGCTCGAACTGCACGCGGCCGCCACCGACCCGCTGGCCGCGCTGGCCGCGTTAGGAGGTTTCGAGATCGCGACGCTGGTGGGCGCGGTGCTGCAGGCGGCGCAAGAGCGGCGGGTGATCGTGCTCGACGGCTTCATCGCGAGTGCCGCGGTGCTGGTGGCGAACGCGCTGCGCCCGCATGTCGTGCAACGCTGCATCGCCGCGCACGAGTCGGCCGAACCGGGTCACCGGCTGCTGTTGAACTACCTGGAGCTGCAGCCGCTGCTGCAGCTGGACCTGCGTCTTGGCGAAGGGTCCGGTGCGGCGCTGGCATGGCCGCTGCTCGAATCCGCCTGCTGCATCCTGCGCGACATGGCGAGCTTCGAGTCGGCCGGCGTTTCGAGGCAGGAGCCGGCATGAACGGCGTGCGCCACTTCCTGCTGGCGCTGCAGTTCTTCACGCGGGTTCCGGTCACGGGGCCGCTCGCGGGCTGGGTCGGCTTCAGCCCGGCGATGCTGCGCGCGAGCGCGGCGCATTTCCCGGGCGTCGGCTGGCTGGTGGGTGCTGTCGCCGCCGGCGTGTTCTGCAGCGCGCAGGCCGGGCTTCCGGGCTTCGCCGGTGCGCTGGCTGCGGCGGCGCTGTCGACGATCGCCACCGTTCTCATGACCGGCGCGTTTCACGAGGATGGCCTGGCCGACGTCGCGGATGGCCTCGGCGGATCGGCCGATCGAGCGCGCGCGCTCGAGATCATGAAAGATTCGCGGATCGGCGCCTTCGGCGCGATCGCGCTGGTGCTGGCGCTGGGCCTGAAGGTGCTGCTGCTGGGTGCGCTGGCGGGGCAGGGCGTGCCGACCGTGGTTCTCGCGCTCGTGAGCGCCCATGTGCTGTCGCGCCTCGCGCCGCTGTTCCTGATCCGCTGGCTGCCCTACGTCGGGGACGAGAACGCGGCGAGCAAATCGAAGCCGCTGGCCGACGCGATCGGCAATGGCGCCTTGCTGGTCGGCGTTGCGTGGTCGCTGCCGGCGGTGGGCTGGCTGGTGATGACGCAGGGCGCGATGCGGGGAATGGCGCCGGTGCTGCTGTGCGCGCTGGCCGCGTGGCTGGTCGCGCGGCTGCTGCGGCGCCGGCTGCGCGGGTTCACGGGAGATGGCCTGGGTGCGACGCAGCAGGTGTGCGAACTGGCGATCTACCTCGCGCTGGCGTGGCGGGCATGAAGCTGCTGCTCGTGCGCCATGCGCGGACCACTGCCGTCGATGGCTTCTGCTACGGGCGAACGGATGTTCCCGTGCTGCCCGAAGAGACCCGTGCCGTGGCCGAGCGCGTGGCGCCGGTGTTGCCTGAAGGGGTTTCGCTGACCTGTTCGCCCTTGTCGCGCTGTTCGGAACTCGCGCAAGCCATCGTCGCGCTGCGTCCCGATCTGGCCGTGGCCGGCGCCGACCCGCGCATCGCCGAGATGGATCTGGGCGACTGGGAAGAGCAGCTCTGGTCGGCCATCGACCGCGCCGAGATCGACGCCTGGACGCGGGATTTCGCGGATGTGCGGGCGGGTCGCAGCGGCGAATGCACGCGGCAGTTCATGCGGCGGGTGGGCGAGGCCTTCGATGCCTGGCGTGCCGGCGGCCGCGATGCGGTCTGGATCACCCATGCCGGCGTGATTCGTTGCGCCTGGCTGCTGCGCGACGGCATCCGCGCCATCGAACGGTCCGATCAGTGGCCGGGCCGGCCGATCGCTTTCGGCGAGTGCATCACGATCGAGATCTGAACGACGCGCCCGGCGTTTCGCGCCGCCCGCTTCAGGGCGCCGGCGTCTTGGGCTTGTAGTCGCAGTAAGGTGACACTGCGCACTTCCAGCACAGGGGCTTGCGGGCCACGCAGGTGTAGCGTCCGTGCAGGATCAGCCAGTGGTGGGCGTGCAGCCGGTAGGCCTCGGGCACCCGCTTCGCGAGCTTGAGCTCGACCTCGAGCGGCGTCTTGCCGGGGGCCAGCCCGGTGCGGTTGCCGACCCGGAAGATGTGGGTGTCGACCGCGATGGTCGGCTCGCCGAAGGCGACGTTGAGCACCACGTTGGCGGTCTTGCGGCCGACGCCGGGCAGGGCTTCCAGTTCGGCCCGCGTGCGCGGCACTTCGCCTCGGTGCTGTTGGACCAGCATCCGGCAGGCCTCGATCAGGTGCTTCGCCTTGCTCCGATACAGGCCGATGGTCTTGATGTAGCGCTCGAGCCCCTCGACGCCCAGGTCCAGGATCGCCTGGGGCGTATTGGCGACCGGAAACAGCAGGCGGGTGGCCTTGTTGACCCCGACGTCGGTGGCCTGGGCGGACAGCAGCACGGCCGCGAGCAGCTCGAAGGGCGTCTTGTATTCGAGTTCGGTCTCGGGCCTCGGATTGGCCGCCTGCAGGGTGGCGAAGAACGGCTCTATGTCTGATTTCTTCATCGTGGCGGGGAGTTTAGGGGGCTGCGACAATCGCTTCCTGCAACTCCTCCCAAGAAGGCTCTCATGCAATTCGCTTCCCGACTCGACAACGTCGAAACCTCCGCCATCCGCGAACTCTTCAAGCTGCTGGGCACGCCCGGCATCATCAGCTTTGCGGGCGGCTTTCCCGACAGCGCGATGTTCGACGTCGAGGGGCTGAAGGAGGCCAGCGCCAAGGCGCTCGCCGAAGAGCCCGGCGGGGCGCTGCAGTATGGCGCCACCGAGGGCTACGAGCCGCTGCGCACGCAGCTGTCGGCCTTCATGAAGACCAAGGGCGTCGAGGTCGACCCGAGCGGCCTGATCGTGACCACCGGCAGCCAGCAGGCGCTCGACCTGCTCGGCAAGACGCTGATCTCGCCCGGCGACAAGGTGATCGTCGAAGGCCCCACCTTTCTCGCGACGATCCAGTGCTTCCGCCTCTACGGCGCGCAGCTCATCAGCGCGCCGGTCGACGCCGACGGCGTGCGCACCGACGAGCTCGAGAAGCTCATCGCCGAACACAAGCCGAAGTTCGTCTACCTGATCCCCACCTTCGGCAATCCCAGCGGCGCGATGCTGAGCCTGGAGCGCCGCCGCAAGGTGCTCGAGATGGCAGTGCGCTACCAGACGCTGATCGTCGAGGACGACCCCTACGGCGACCTCTACTTCGACCAGGCGCCGCCGCCCTCGATCATGGCGCTCACCAAGGACGTCCCGGGCAGCCGCGCGCTGGTGGCGCATTGCGGCAGCCTCAGCAAGGTGCTGAGCCCGGGCCTGCGCATCGGCTGGATGATCGGCCCGGCCGAGTTGCTCGCCAAGGCGACCATGTGCAAGCAGTTCAGCGACGCCCACACCAGCACCTTCGCCCAGGCGACCGCCGCGCAGTACCTCAAGAGCGGCCGGATGCCGGCCACGCTGGCCCATGTGCGCGAGGTCTACGCCGAACGTGCACGGGCGATGGGCGAGGCGCTGCGGCGCGAGCTGGGCGACGCCATCACTTTCACGCAGCCGGGCGGCGGGCTGTTCTTCTGGGCCCGCCTGACCGGTGCCGGCGGCAAGGTCGCGGACGCCAACGTGCTGGCCAAGCGGGCGATCGAGAAACTCGTGGCCTTCGTTCCCGGCGCGCCCTTCTTCGCCGAGAAGCCGGATGTCGCCACGCTGCGCCTGAGTTTCGCGACCGCCAACGTGGACAAGATCCGCGAGGGCATCGCGCGGCTGGGCAGCGCGCTGTAGATCGACCCGGGCGGGCCTCATTGCAACGGGCGAAAAAAAAGCCCGCTGCTTCGGGGGCGGGCTTTTGGGGGCTCTCAGCCGGCGACCGCGTGCTCGCGCGGGCGGACCTCTTTCTCGATTTGCTTCGCGGCCGCTTTCTCGGCCATCTTGAGGTCGTAGACGCTCTGCATGTTGAGCCACCATTGCGCCGAGCCGCCAAAGTAGCGGGACAGGCGCAGCGCCATCAGGGGGGACACGCCGCGCTTCTCGCGCACGATGTCGTTCACGGTCGGCGCTGCGACGTGCAGTCCCTTTGCGAGCGCGCTGGCGCTCATCTTCAGGGGCTCCAGAAAGTCCTCCCGGAGCGTTTCGCCGGGATGTACCGGACGCATTCCATTCTTGACCATGGCTTCTTGCCTTTCTGCCACACAGGGCGTTCGCATCTTGCGGAATTGCTTTTGCCGCGCGCTTCAATGAGGGTCGTAAATCTTCACTTCTTCGGGACTGTCGCCGTCCCACTTCCAGGCTAGCCGCCACTGGTCGTTGATCCTGATGTGCAAGAAGCCATCGTAGTGCTTCAGATCGTTGCCGGGCGGCGAGCCCATGTCGTCGTTGGTGACAGCCGCATCACCCCGTGCGAGTTGGCGGTCAGTCCAGCAAGTCCGAGTAGTCCCCGCGGTCGTAGCCCTTGCTCGCGGCCCAGGGCTCCGGCTTCGGCGCCGGCAGGCGGGTCGCCGTCAGCAGGTAGAACGAGGTGCCGTGCGCATCGCTGCGCTCGATGCGGCGCGGAAACTGGCCCGCCACGTCCCAGTCCACCACAGTCGTGTTTTCGCCCTGGACGGCGCGCCAGCGCTGCACGCCGTCGCGGACGGCCCCGACGCGCGCCATGCGCTGCAGTTGGGCTGGCGCGATCAGCCAGTAAGCCGCATCCCACGAGCCGCCGTAGCCCACGTTGCCGTGGTGCGCGCGGTCGACCTCGATGACGCGGCGGGTCTGGTCGAGCACCACCTCCACCAGCTCGCTGCCATCCGACCGGCGCGTGATGCGCAGGGGCGCGCCCTGCGCTTCGTCGTGGGCATGGCCGGCGTGCGGGCCGTGCGCATGCGGATGGCCGTGTCCGAGGCTCGCGCGCAGGCCCTCGGGGAGCTCGCGCTCGGTCCACACGGTGCCGGTGCGCCGGAACATGCGGTTGGTGTAGCGGGTCTCGCGCGTCACGCCGTCGACGCCGACCGAGCGGCTGACATGCGTCACGCGCAGATCGACCGGGGGCGCGGCCTCCACCGCGGCCGTGGTGACGGCGACCGGCGGTGCCGCGGCGGGCTGCGCGGCGGCGCCGCCGGCCAGCAGCGTCGCCAGCAGCGCCAGGGCGCCCAGGGGGTTCGAGTGCCTTGCCATCAGAGACCGGCCGCTTCCTTGACCTTGGAAAACACCCGAGTGTTGTCCATCGTGCCCTTGAAGATCCTGGCGCCGGCGCCGCCCGCGAACAGCATCACGTCGCCGCCGCCATGGGTCTCGGAGCCCGGCGTGCCCAGGTTGATGCCCACTTCCTGCAGGAAGTTGTCCTGCGTGGTGTCGACGTTGGTCAGGTCGTCGCGCGTGGCACCGCGCGGCGGCGCAACCCACGGCTTGTTGCCGTCCTCGGCATTGACGTCGCTGCCGACGGTGGCGTTCGGACGCCCGCCGTTGCCGAACACCAGTGTGGTGTAGGGCTTGCCGTCGGAGGCCTTGGCCAGGTCGCCGGTCTGGTAGTCGCGCACCTTGCCCAGAATCGGGTTGTTGATCTTGCTGTAGCCGTTGAAGGCGATCGCGTGGTCGTGGTCGGCCGTGACGACCACCAGCGTGTTCTTCAGGCCCGGGTCCTTCTTCTCCATGAAGGCCAGCGCGGTGTCGATGGCGCGGTCCAGCGCCAGCGTGTCCTCCAGCGCCCGCTTGGCGTTGCTGCCGTGCAGTGCATGGTCGATGCGGCCGCCTTCGACCATCAGGAAGAAGCCCTTGTCGTTGCGGCTGAGCACCTGCAGCGCCTTCTCTGTCATCTGCGACAGGCTGGGCTGGTCGAGGTTCTGGTTCACGCGGTCGAGTTCGTAGGCCATCTCGCTGGCCGAGAACAGGCCCAGCAGCTTGGTCGTCGCAGTGGTGTCGAGCGCGGCCAGCTTGCTGCCGGTGTCGACGTAGGTGTAGCCCTTGACCTCCATCGCCGTCACCAGGTTGACGTTGTCGGTGCGCTTGCTGGCCGCGTAGGTCGACTTCGGCAGGTAGTTGCGCTGGCCGCCGCCCAGCAGCACGTCGACGCCGTCCTTCAGCGCCGCGTTGTAGCGCGCATGACCTGGCACCGACTGCTCGGCGATCGTGTTGTAGGCGTTGCGGTTGCAGATGTGCGCATAGGTGGCGGCCGGCGTCGCGTGCCCGACGCGGGTGGTGGAGACCGCCCCGACAGAGCGCCCCTGGGCCTTCGCCATTTCCAGCAGCGTGGCGGCGGGCTTGCCGTTGGTCGCGCTGCAGGTGGTGTCTTCGCCGCTGATGTACTGCGAGCCATCGGGTGCGTAGGCCGCGGTGTCTTCCGACATCGAGATGACTTCGTTGTTCATCTTCACGCCGGTCATGTAGGCGGCCATCGAGGGCGCGCTGTCGGTGGTCTGGCCGTCCTTCGAGAAGGTCTTGACGCGGGCAGCGTAGCCGAGCGACTGCATCGTCAGCTTGGCGCGTTCGGCCGAGACCAGCGAGCCGGGCTGGGCCGCCAGCTGCTTCTCGCCCTTGTAGATGCGCGCGGCGGTCACGGTCACGGGGCCCATGCCGTCGCCGAGGAAGAAGATCACGTTCTTCGCCTCTCCGGCGGCGTGGGCGCTGCCGCCCAGGCCCGTGAGCGCGAGGGAAACGGCGAGGCTGATGCTTCGAATGGTGGGAGTCATCGATGGATTCCTGATCTGGATGGGTGTGGGCTCAGAGACCGGTGGCGGTCTTGATGAGGCCGAACACGTCGTTGTTGGTGAGCGCGCCCTTGAACGCGTCGGCGCCGACGCCCTTGGCGCCGAGGAAGACGTCGCCGCCGCCATGCGTCTCGCTGGCCAGCGGGACCACGGCTTCCTGCAGGTAGTCCGGGCTCTCGAGCGTGGCGTCGTCGATCGGCCCGCGGGTCGGCAGGCGATTGGGGCCGTTGCCGAAGCCGAGGATCGTGTAGGGGTTGCCGTCGACGTCGGTGGTCGACGCGCCGTTGACATAGCTCTTCACCAGGCCGAGCACGCCGGGCTTGCCGGGCTCGGTCTTGCCGGTGCGCTTGGCATAGCCGTTCATCTGCAGCGAATGGTCGTGGTCGGCCGTGACCACGATCAGCGTGTTCGCGAGGCCCGGGTCGAGCGCTTCCATCTTGTCGAGGGCGGCCTTGATCGCATCGTCGAAAGCCACCGTGTCCTGCAGCGCTCGCCGCGCGTTGGTCGCGTGCAGCGCATGGTCGATGCGCCCGCCCTCGACCATCAGGAAGAAACCCGACTTCTTGGTCGCCAGCGCGTCGATGGCCTTGCCGGTCATTTCCGACAGGCTCGGTTCCTTGGCCGGGTCGCGGTCGAGGTCGTAGCTCATGTGGCTCTTGGTGAACAGGCCGGCGATTCGCGTGCCGTCGACCGGCAGCTTGTCGAACTCGGACTTGTTCGAGGCGAAGCTGTACTTCGCGGCCTGCAGTTCCTTCACCAGGTTGCGCTTGTCGTTGCGAGTGCCGCCGTCTTCCTTGGGCGTGAAGTAGCTGCTGCCGCCGCCGAGGATCACGTCGATGCCCTGGCCCAGCCTGGCGTTGTAGCCGGCGCCGCCGGGCACCAGCGCCGCTGCGATGGTGTTCTCGGCATCGCGGTGGCAGACGTGCGAATAGGTGGTGGCCGGCGTGGCGTGCGTGATGCGGGCCGTGCTGACCACGCCCGTGCCGTAGCCCGCGGCCCCCATCCCCTCGAGCAGGGTCTCGACCGCGACGCCGTTGCCGGTGCCCGGGCAGGTGCTGTCGAAGTTGAGGTGGTAGGCCTTGCCGGCAGCGTCGACGGCCCGGGTCTCGGGCGACATCGAGATGACCTCGTTGTTCATCTTCACGCCGGTCATGTAGGCGGCCATCGAGGGCGCGCTGTCGGTCACCTGGCCATCGTTGGAATAGGTGTGGACGAAGGCCGTCTCGGGCAGCTTGTCCATGGTGAGCTCGCCGTCCTCGCCGACCTGGTAGATGCGCGCGGCGGTCATGGTCGTGATGCCCATGCCGTCGCCCAGGAAGAAGATCACGTTCTTGGCCCGCGGGGCGGGTGCCGGGGCGGCCGGCGCCGGGGTCGTCGTGCCGCCGCCCGTGCCGCCGACTGCGACCGGCAGGCTGCCGCCGTTGCTGCTCCCGCCCCCGCATGCCGTCACCAGCAGGCTCAGGCCCAGGCCCAGCAGCGACGGATAGATCACCTTCTTCTTCATTGATGCTCCTCAGATTCGAAAGCACCGGACCCCATGTCCGGCGCCGTGAATGCAGGGGACTCTAGAAAAAGGATGTGACTCGGCCGTGAAACTGACCAATGCCTGACCGGATCGAGGTGATCAGGCCAGCGCCTGTCCGAAATCTGCGATGAGTTCGTCTGCGGCTTCGAGCCCGACCGAGACCCGGACCAGTCCGTCTGCGATCCCCATCTCGGCGCGCACCACGGGGCCTGCTTCCCAGTAGATCGTCGGCGCCACCGGGATCACCAGCGTCCGGTTGTCGCCGAGGCCGGTGGCCTTGATGGCGAGCTGCAGGCGGTCGAGCGCGGCCGGCATGCGGCTGCTGTCGCGCAGTTCGAAAGCCAGCAGCCAGGACCCGGCCTGGAAGTGTTTCGTCGCCAGCGCATGCTGCGGATGGCTTGCGAGCATCGGGTAGTGCACCCTGGCGACCGCCGCATGGACTTCGAGAAAGCGCGCCAGCGCCAGCGCGGTCGCGCTGGTCTGCGCCACCCGCAGCGCCAGCGTCTCGGCACCCAGGCTGATGCGGTGGGCCTGCTCGGGTGCCAGGGTGCCGCCCATGTCGCGCAACCCCTTCTTGCGGATCTGCTGCAGTCCCCATTGCCGGGGGTCGAGCCCGCGGTAGCTGGCGGCGATGTTGGGATAGGCCTGCCAGTCGAACTCGCCCGTGTCCGTGACCGCGCCGCCCAGCGCCGCCCCGTGGCCGGCGATGGTCTTGGTCAGCGAGTTCACGACCAGCCCGGCGCCGACGCTGCGCGGCTGGAACAGGGCGGGGGAGGTGATCGTGTTGTCCACCACGTAGAGCAGTCCGCGCTCGCGGCACAAGGCGCCGATCGCCTCGAGGTCGGGGACCTGGGTGCCGGGGTTGGCGATGGTCTCGACGAACACCATGCGCGTCTGCGGCCGCAGGGCGTCGCGCACGCGGTCGACCGAGCCCGCATCGACCTTGTCGACCGCCACGCCCAGTCCGGCCAGCGTGCCGAACAGGCTGTTGGTGTTGCCGAACACGAAATGGCTCGAGACGACGTGGTCGCCGGCGCGCAGCAAGGTGAGGAAGACCGCGCTCAGCGCCGCCATGCCGCTGGAGAAGCAGATGCTGCCGAGCCCTTGCTCGAGCTGCGTCAGCTTGGCTTCGAGCGCGGCGGTGGTCGGTGTGCCCTGGCGGGCATAGCTGAAGCTGTTCTTGAGCGTGCCCTGGAAGACGCCGATCAGGTCTTCGGTGCGCTCGTAGCCGTACTGCACCGAGGTGTGGATCGGCTTGTGGATCGCGCCGTGCTCGACACCGCCGCGGCGGTCGCTGTGCAGGGTCGCGGAGACGGACGGCGGGCGCTTGTCGTCGGCCATGGGGCTCACCGGAGCACTTCGAGCAGGCGGTCGAGCCCGCCTTCGTTGATCGCCACCATCGCCTGTTCGCGCACCAGCGGCTTCGCATGGAAGGCCACCGAGAGGCCGGCTTCGCCCATCATCGGCAGGTCGTTGGCGCCGTCGCCGACGGCGATCGTCTCGGCCGCCGAGATGCCCAGCAGCGAGGCCACCTCGAGCAGGGTGCGGCGCTTCTCGGCGCCATCGCAGATGTCGCCCCAGGACTGCTGCACGACCTCGCCCGTGAGCAGGCCGTCGGCTTCGTCGAGCAAGTTGGAGCGTGCGAAATCGATGCCCAGACTATCCTTCACGCGGTTGGCGAAGAAGGTAAAGCCGCCCGACACCAGCAGCACCTTGAGCCCCGCAGCCTTGCAGGCCAGAACGAGTTGCTCCGCCCCCGGATTGAGCTGCAGGCGCTGGTCGTAGACCTGCTGCAGGGCCGCCACCGGAACGCCCTTCAGCAGCGCCACGCGC
The DNA here is from genome assembly GCF_056394465.1 of Variovorax sp. 10N432. Taxonomy (NCBI): domain Bacteria; kingdom Pseudomonadati; phylum Pseudomonadota; class Betaproteobacteria; order Burkholderiales; family Comamonadaceae; genus Variovorax; species Variovorax sp. 10N432. The sequence continues at coordinate 62,307 of NZ_JBFTHX010000007.1, read as the reverse complement.
CGCCGCAGGCTTTCCTTGAAGTCCTTGATCTCGCCGCGCATCGTGGCCTCGGTGATGGCCGCGACCTCGGCCTTCTTGCCGACCGCATCGGCGATTTCGTCGATGCATTCGATGTTGATCAGGGTCGAATCCATGTCGAACGCGATCAGCTTGAAGTCGGCGAGCGCGAGCGGCGGCGTGAAGCGCTGCACGACGAGGCCGGGGGAGAGTTTTTGGGGGAAGTACATGGAGCAGGTCGCTCAGCGGAGCCAGTTGTCGATTTTCAGATGGGGAACGCGCCGGAACTCGTCTTCGTTGTCGGTAATGAGCGTCGCGTCGAGCGCCAGGGCGTGGGCCGCGATCAGCATGTCGTTGGGGCCGATCGGCATGCCGCGCAGTTCGAGGTGCGTCCGGACATCGGCGTAGAGCTGCGCCGCCGAAGCCGGAAGATCGCGCACCTCGATCATCGACATCGTCCGCGCGTAGGCCTCGTTCAGCCGCGGCGAGGCTTTGCGCGCCAAGCCGAAGCGCAGTTCGCCATCGACCACCATGCTGGTGCAAACCTCGCCGTCGGGCCGTTCGGCGGCCAGTGCCCGGATCCTGTCGGCCACCTTGCCGGCCGGATGGCGCATCAGGTCGGAGATGATGTTGGTGTCGAGCAAATGCAGCGGCGCAGCGCCGCCCAGCGCGGTCATGGGTCGATGTCGTCCAGCGGCCGCAGCCCGAGGTCCACGTCCGGAAAGTCCTCGTCGAGCGTGTCCATGGTGGCGAGCACGGAGGCCAGGCCGGCCAGCGTGCCTTTCTGCGGCGGACTCACGGCCTCGATCACCAGCGTGTTGCCTTCGCGACGCATCAGAGCCTCGTTGCCCGGCAACTCGAACTCGCGCGGAATCCGTACGGCCTGGTTCGCGCCATTGCGAAACAGCCGGACGTGGCGGGGCGGAGGCAGTGTCGACGACATCCGCTCAGTTTAGCCTATGCCTTTGCATATGCCAACGCGGCATCCTCGCTGCGCGGTTGGCCCAGGCTGCGCAGCACGTCGCGCACCATCTGCGCCCGCTCCTTGGGCTCCTTCAGCTCGCGCTCGATGCGCAGCTTCTCGTTGCCCGCGAGCTTGATGTGCTTGTTCTTCTGGATCAGGTGGATGATGTTCATCGAGTCGATCGGCGGGTCTTTCTTGAAGGTGATGTGGATCACCCCCGGCGCCGCATCGACCTTGATCACGCCGTAGGGCCGCGCCAGCACGCGCAGCCGGTGCACGTCGATCAGCGTCTGCGCCTGCGGCGGCAGCTTGCCGAAGCGGTCGACGATCTCCTCGAGCAAGGTGTCGATCTGGTCCGGCGTCTTGGCGGTCGCCAGCTTCTTGTAGAAGGACAGCCGCAGGTGGACGTCGCCGCAATAGTCGTCGGGCAGCAGGGCCGGCGCATGCAGGTTGATCTCGGTCGTGACCGACAGCGGCGCCAGCAGGTCGGGCTCCTGCCCGGCCTTCAGCGAGCGCACCGCCTCGGCCAGCATCTCGTTGTAGAGCTGGAAGCCGATCTCCATCATGTTGCCGCTCTGGTTCTCGCCCAGCACCTCGCCGGCGCCGCGGATCTCCAGGTCGTGCATCGCGAGGTAGAAGCCCGAGCCCAGTTCTTCCATCTGCTGGATCGCGTCGAGCCGCTGCGCCGCCTGCTTGGTCAGGCCCTCGATGTCCGGCACCATCAGGTAGGCATAGGCCTGGTGATGGCTGCGGCCGACCCGGCCGCGCAGCTGGTGCAGCTGCGCCAGGCCGAACTTGTCGGCGCGGCTCATCACGATCGTGTTGGCGGTCGGCACGTCGATGCCGGTCTCGATGATGGTCGAGCACAGGAGCAGGTTGTAGCGCTGGGCCACGAAGTCGCGCATGACGCGCTCGAGCTCGCGCTCGGGCATCTGGCCATGGGCCACCGCGATCCGCGCCTCGGGCAGGATCTGCTCCAGCTTCTGGCGCCGGTTCTCGATGGTCTCGACCTCGTTGTGCAGGAAGTAGACCTGGCCGCCGCGCTTCAGCTCGCGCAGCACCGCCTCGCGGATCACGCCGGTGCCCTCGTTGCGAACGAAGGTCTTGATCGCCAGCCGCCGCTGCGGCGCGGTGGCGATCACGCTCAGGTCGCGCAGGCCTTCGAGCGCCATGCCCAGCGTGCGCGGGATAGGCGTGGCGGTCAGCGTCAGCACGTCGACCTCGGCCCGCATCGCCTTCATCGCCTCCTTGTGGCGGACGCCGAAGCGGTGCTCCTCGTCGATGATCAACAGCCCCAGGTTCTTGAACTTGACCGACTGCGACAGCAGCTTGTGCGTGCCCACCACGATGTCCACGCTGCCGTCGGCGAGTCCCTTCGCAGCCGCGGTGATCTCCTTGGCGGAGCGGAAGCGGCTCATCTCGGCGACCTTGACCGGCCACTTGGCGAAGCGGTCGACCAGCGTCTGGTAGTGCTGCTCGGCCAGCAGGGTGGTCGGCGCCAGGAAGGCGACCTGCTTGCCGCCGGTCACGGCCACGAAGGCGGCGCGCAGGGCGACTTCGGTCTTGCCGAAGCCGACGTCGCCGCAGACCAGGCGGTCCATCGGCTGCGGCGAGATCATGTCCTGGATCACGGCATGGATCGCGGCCTTCTGGTCGGCGGTCTCGTCGAAGCCGAAGTCGTTGGCGAAGACCTCGTAGTCGGCGGCCGAGAAGCGGAAGGCGTAGCCCTCGCGCGCGGCGCGCCGGGCATAGATGTTGAGCAGTTCGGCGGCCGAGTCGCGCACCTGCTCGGCGGCGCGGCGCTTGGCTTTCTCCCACTGGCCCGAGCCCAGCTTGTGCAGCGGGGCCTCGTCGGCGCTGACGCCGGTGTAGCGGCTCACCAGGTGCAGCTGCGACACCGGGACGTAGAGCGTGGCCTTGTCGGCGTACTCCAGGTGCAGCATCTCCTGCAGCAGCGGCTTGCCCTCGGCGTCCTTGCCCTGGCCCAGGTCCATGTTGACCAGTCCGCGGTAGCGGCCGATGCCGTGGGCCGAATGCACCACCGGGTCGCCGATCGCGAGCTCGCTCAAGTCCTTGATCAGCGCCTCGACGTCGCTGACCTGCTCCTGCTTCTTGTTGCGCCGGCGGGTGGCCGGCGCGGTCGCGAAGAGTTCGGTCTCGGTGACGAAGTCGATGCCCTGTTCGCGCCACGCGAAGCCGGCCACCAGGGCCGCGGTCGCGATGCCGATCTTCTCGTCGGGCTGGGCCTCGAACTCGGCCAGCGAGTCGAAGGCCGGCGGCCCGACGCCGCTGGCGCGCAGGAAATCGAGCAGGCTCTCGCGCCGCCCGTCGCTCTCGGCGATCACCAGCACGCGGTGCGGCGTGCTGCGGATGTGTTCCTTGAGCTTGACCAGCGGGTCGTCCGCGCCGCGCACCACCGCGAACGGCGGCAGGACGTCGAACTCGGCATAGGGCGGTGCATCGGCTTCGGCTTCGCCGCGGATCGCCAGCTGCGGGTGCGGCTTGGCCCGCTGGTAGAACTGCTCGGCGTTCAGGAACAGCGCCTGGGGCGGCAGCGCAGGCCGTTCGGGATCGCCTTGCACCAGGCGGTAGCGCTCGCCCGTGTCCTGCCAGAAATGCTGGAAGGCCGGCTCCAGGTCGCCGTGCAGCACCACCGTGGCGTCGGGCCCCAGGTAGTCGAAGACGGTCGCGGTCTCTTCGAAGAAGAGCGGCAGGTAGTACTCGATGCCGGCGGTGGCGACGCCGTTGCCCATGTCCTTGTAGATCCGGCTGCGGGTCGGATCGCCTTCCAGCAGCTCGCGCCAGCGGCTGCGAAAGCGCGCCCGGGCGTCGTCGTCCATCGGGAACTCGCGGCCCGGCAGCAGCCGCACTTCGGGCACCGGGTAGAGGCTTCGCTGGGTGTCGGGGTCGAAGGTGCGGATCGAGTCGATCTCGTCGTCGAACAGGTCGACCCGGAATGGCACCGGCGAGCCCATCGGGAACAGGTCGATCAGGCCGCCGCGCACCGCGTACTCGCCCGGGCTCACGACCTGCGTCACGTGGGTGTAGCCGGCCAGGGTGAGCTGGGCCTTGAGCTTCGAGTCCTGCAGCTTCTGCCCGCTCTTGAACTGGAAGGTGTAGCCGGCGAGAAAGGCCGGCGGCGCCAGCCGGTAGAGCGCGGTGGTGGCGGGCACCAGCACGACATCGGCTTCTTTCTGGCTGATGCGCCAGAGCGTCGCGAGCCGTTCGCTGATCAGGTCCTGGTGCGGCGAGAAGCTGTCGTAGGGCAGGGTCTCCCAGTCGGGGAACAGGGCGCAGCGCAGTTCGGGCGCGAAGAAGGCGATCTCGTCGATCAGGCGCTGGGCGTCGTTGGCATCGGCGGTGAAGACGGCGGTGGCCCGGCCGGCCGCTTTTTCGCGCTCGGCCAGTTGCGCCAGCATCAGCGCATCGGCTGACAGCGGAGGGCGCGGCAGCGTGAAGCGCTTGCCCGCGGTGAGGTGGGGTAGGTCCATGAAGTGCCCGGGAAATGCACAACACCCCGCGCCGGCCGGCGAGGGGTGTGCAGGGGGTCGATTCTAGAATGGCTGTCCTTTTGCCGCTGGCCGCCCTCGCTCTCCATGTCCGCCTCCCGCTTTTTCGTCCTGATTCCCTGCGCCGGTTCCGGCAGCCGTGCCGGCAGCGCCGGCCCCAAGCAGTACCGGCGGATCGCCGGCCGGCCGATGGTCGAGCACACGCTGGAGGCGTTTCGCGCGCTGGCCGGGACATTCGCCGGCCTGGCGCTGGTGGTGGCGCCCGACGATGCCGATGTCGGCAGCGCGCTGCCGCGCTTCCCGGCCGCCGGCGAGCACCTGCTGCGGGTCGGCGGCGCCAGCCGTGCCGCCACCGTGCGCAACGGCCTGCGCGCGCTGCGGCAGCTGGGCGCCGGCCCGCACGACTGGGCGCTGGTGCACGACGCGGCGCGCTGCCTGGTCACGCCCAGCCAGATCGAGGCCCTGATCGCGGCCTGCGAGCATGACGCGGTCGGCGGCCTGCTGGCCCATCGGCTGGCGGACACGCTCAAGGTCGCCACGCCCGAGGGCAGAGTCGCGAGCACGCCGACCCGGGCCGACAAGTGGCTGGCCCAGACGCCGCAGATGTTCCGCATCGGGATGCTGCTCGACGCGCTGGAGCGCAGCGGCGACGCGGTCACCGACGAGGCCAGCGCGATCGAGGCCGTGGGCCTGGCGCCATTGCTGGTGCCGGGGAGCGCGCAGAACTTCAAGCTCACCTATGCCGAGGACTTCGCGCTGGCCGAGGCGATCCTGCAGAGCCGCAGGAGCCGCCCATGAGCGGGTGCGACATCCGGGTCGGCGAAGGCTGGGACGTGCACCAGCTGGTGGCCGGCCGCAAGCTGATCCTCGGCGGGGTCGAGGTGCCCCATGCCATGGGGCTGCTGGGCCATTCCGACGCCGATGTGCTGCTGCATGCGATCACCGATGCGCTGCTCGGTGCGGCCGGCCTCGGCGACATCGGGCGCCATTTCCCCGACACCGATCCGCAGTTCAGGGGCGCCGACTCGTCGGTGCTGCTGGCCGAGGCGGCGCGCCGCGTCCGGGCCGCCGGCTGGGAGATCGGCAACGTCGACAGCACCGTGATCGCCCAGGCGCCGAAGCTGGCGCCGCACATCCCGGCGATGTGCCAGCGCATTGCGGCGACGCTCGGCCTGGCGGTCGAGCAGGTCAACGTCAAGGCCAAGACGGCCGAGAAGCTCGGTCCGGTGGGCGAGGGCAGGGCGATGGAAGCGCGCGCCGTGGCGCTGCTGCACCGAGGGGGCGGCAGCGCAATGCCTTGACCTGGCGCAAGGCAGGCGACGGGTTTTGCACCGAACATGTCATCGGGGCCAAGGCCCTGGCTGCACCGCAGCGTGTGGAGGAGCCCCTCATGACGCATGTCACCGTCGACATCATCCTGCGTGAACACCGAGCGCTCTCGGCGATGCTGCGGGCGATTCTCCTGCTGCTCGGGGAGCATCGGCGCCGGAACACGGTCCCCGACCTCGCCGCCTTGGAGGCCATGGTCTTCTACATCGGCGAATTTCCCGAGAAGCTCCACCACCCCAAGGAAAGCCGGCTGTTGTTCCCCAGGCTGCGCGGGCGCGACGACAAGCTGGACGCCGTCCTCGATCGCCTCGATCGAGACCATGCGAGCGGCGGACATGCGTTGCGCGAGATCGAGCACGCGCTGCTCGGCATCCAGGTCCTGGGCGATCCCGCGGGGCGCAACGCCGGCTGGGAGGCGTTCGAAGCTGCCATGCGCCAGTACGCCCTCGCCTACCTGGAGCACATGCATGTCGAGGAGACGGAGGTCCTGCCGCTGGCGGAGGCCGTACTCGGCGCGGCAGACTGGGCCGAACTCGACGCGGCGTTCGGCGCGAACCGCGACCCGATGACCGGCTACGAGGCCGACGAGGCCTACCGGCCGCTCTTCAGGAGGATCGTCGGCGCGCTGGAAAAATCGGGCGGCATCGGTTCGGCGCTCGAAGCTTTCGCCGGCACCGCGCAGCCGAAGTTTTCCGAAGAACATCGCCCGCACGGGGGCTGAGCGAGCCTGGCGCCCTCGCTAGGCCTTGTTCGACGGTCCCGCCGCGGGCGCCGGCTTGTCCTTGGCTGCCAGGGGATCGATCTTGATCGATGCCGCGCGCGGCATCCGGATGTGGGCCGCCAGCCCGCGCCCCGGCGTGCTGGTCAGTGCGAAGGTCCCGCCCATGCGCTCGATGTTCTTGGTCACGATCGACAGCCCCAGCCCGGCCCCGGCCGCCGAGGTGCGGGCCACGTCGCCGCGGAAGAAGGGCTTGCTGAGCTGCGACAGCATCGAGGCCGCGACCCCGGCCCCGTGGTCGCGCACCTTGATCAGCACCGCGTCGTTGTGGGCCTGGGCCTGGATCGTGATGTCGGCCACGCCGGTGGAGGGCGTCTTGCCATAGCGGCGCGCGTTCTCCACCAGGTTGGAGATCACCCGCTGCAGTTCGACCTCGTCGGCCATCACCCGCAGGTCGGCCGGCACGTCGACCGTGATCTTGATGTCCTCGTGGTCCTGGACCGCGTAGGTGCAGGCGTCGATCACGTCGCGCAGCAGCACCGGGCGGAAGTCGACGTGGTCGGGCCGGGCGTAGTCGAGGAACTTGTCGATGATGGCGTCGAGCTGGGCGATGTCCGCCGCCATGTGGTCGCGCGCGTCCTCGTCGGCCACGCTCATCTCGGTTTCGAGGCGCAGGCGCGCCAGCGGCGTGCGCAGGTCGTGCGAGATGCCGGCCAGCATCACGGCGCGGTCCTGCTCGATCTTGGCCAGCTGGTCGGCCATCCGGTTGAAGCCCACGTTGACCGCCCGGATCTCGTTGGTGCGGGCCCGTTCGTCCAGCCGGTGGGCCTCGTACTCGCCTTCGCGCACCTGCAGCGTGGCCTGCGACAGCTGCTTCAAGGGCCGGTTGATCAGCCGCGTGATCAGTGCCGCGCCGGCCAGCGACAGCGCCATCGTGGTGGCCAGCCAGATCATCCAGGTGCGCCGGTCGAGACGGCTGAAACGGGTCGGGTCGACCAGCAGCCAGTAGGTGTCGCTCTCGATCGTGAAGCCGACCCAGAGGCCCGGCTCGTCGTTGACCCGACTCGCGACCGTGGTGCCCTCGCCCAGCCGCGCGATCAGCTCTTCGGTCACGCGCTGGTCGAGCGCGCCGCTGGTGTAGGGCAGGAAGCGGTCGCCCGGCTCGCGCGGGAGGATGCGCACGCCCTCCTGGTCGGCCAGCGTCTTGATCAGCGAGACCCGGGTGATGGCATCGGAATAGACCAGCGCCGCCCGCGTCAGATTGACAAGGGAAGCGATCTGGTGCGCCGTCTGGATCGCGCGCGGCTCGTATTCGAGCGCCCGGAAGGTCTGCAGCCAGGCCACCGTGCAGCCGACCAGCAGCAGCACCAGCAGGAAGAAAGTGCGCCAGAAGAGGCTGAGGCCCAGGTGCAGCCGTTTCCGGCGGCGGCGCGAGCCGATGCTTCCCAGCGGGCTCGGCAGCGTGCCCTGGGTGCTGTCCTCGAGCGGGCTGGGCTGGGTGGTCTGAGGCCCGATGGCCACGTCCGTCAGCGCTTCAGGTCGTGCCGTCCGGCACGAACACGTAGCCGACGCCCCAGACGGTCTGGATGTAGCGCGGCGCCGCCGCGTCGGACTCGACCAGCTTGCGCAGCCGCGAGATCTGCACGTCCAGGCTGCGGTCGAAGGGCTCGAATTCGCGGCCACGCGCCAGCTGGGCCAGTTTTTCGCGCGACAGCGGCTGCCGCGGATGACGCACCAGCGCCTTCAGCATCGCGAACTCGCCGGTGGTCAGCGACAGCTCTTCTCCATCCTTCTTGAGGGTGCGCGAGCCGAGGTCGAAGCTGAAAGGCCCGAAGTTGACGGTCTCGTTGTCGGTCGACGGCGCGCCGGGCGCCTCCAGCGGGGGCCGCCGACGCAGCACCGCATGGACCCGGGCCAGCAACTCGCGCGGGTTGAAGGGCTTGCCGAGGTAGTCGTCGGCGCCGACCTCGAGGCCGACGATGCGGTCGACGTCCTCGCCCTTGGCCGTCAGCATGATGATCGGGGTGCGGTCATTGGCCGCGCGCAGGCGGCGGCACACCGAGAGGCCGTCTTCACCCGGCATCATGAGGTCGAGCACGATCAGGTCGACCGTGTCGCGCAGCAGGATGCGGTTGAGCGCCTTGCCGTCCTCGGCAACGATGACCTCGAATCCTTCCTGGGTGAGGTAGCGGCGGAGCAGGTCGCGGATGCGTGCGTCGTCGTCGACGATCACGATCTTGTCTGTGCGGGCGGGAGCTTGATTCATTTTCACAACGCCGAATTTGTAACAACGCCAATTCTGAAGCCGTTGCGGGCTCATTGGCCCGCTTTAGGCTAGGTGTTGACACTAAGTTACAAAACTTGCGGCCGCTAGCGCGTGAGACGTCTGCGCCTTGCAAGGCGATGGCACAGTGACCTTGTCGTCACAATTTGCCGCCATGAAATCCACGCTTGTCATGTTGTCGTTGTTGGTTGCCACGTCGGGCTTGCCGGCCTGGGCCGGGCCGCCGGGCGTGCTGGCGGTGGGCGGTGCGACCGGCGGGGAAGGGCGCGGCGCCGGCGCCGGTCGGCGTCTGACGCCCGCCGAGCTCGCCCAGTTGAGGCAGCAGGTGCGCCAGCAATGGGCGCCGAAGCAGAATCTCGCGCAGTCGGCTGGAGCGCCTTCGGGCGGGCGCATGATGCCGGACGCGCCGTCTCCCGGCGCGTTGCCCGCTCCGCGCAGCCAGCAGCCCTGAGCCGCGGCCCGCGCGGGCCTTTTTCGTTTTCCAAGGAATTGCCGACTTGAACAATCTCAAATGGATGGCGGCCTGTGCCGTCTGGATGGCTGCCGGCGTTGCCGCGGCCCAGACCGTGTCGATCGCACCGCCGCAGAACGTGCTCCAGCTGTCCGCCAACTCGACGGTCGAGGTCCAGCAGGACCTGCTGTCGATGACGCTCAGCACCACCCGCGAAGCCGCTGACGCGGCGACCGTCCAGACGCAGTTGCGCACCGCGCTCGATGCCGCGCTGGTCGAGGCGCGCAAGAGCGCCCAGCCCGGCCAGCTCGACGTCCGGACCGGTAACTTCAACCTGGCGCCGCGCTACAGCCGCGAGGGCAAGATGACCGGCTGGCGGGGCACCGCGTCGCTGGTGCTCGAAGGGCGCGACTTCCCGCGCATCACCCAGACCGCCGGCCGCATCAGCACGCTGTCGATCGCCAACGTCGGCTTCGGCCTGAGCCGCGAACAGCAGGCCAAGACCGAGACCGAGGCCCAGTCCGTGGCGATCGACAACTTCAAGCAGCGCGCCGACGAACTCGCCAAGGGCTTCGGCTTCAGCGGCTACACGCTGCGCGAAGTGTCGGTCAACGCCCATCTGGGCGGACCGGTGCAGCCGCGCATGATGGCGATGGAGGCGATGGCCAAGGCCGCCTCCGATGCGCCGGTCCCGATCGAAGCGGGCAAGGCCAACGTGGTGGTCAACGTCTCGGGCTCGGTGCAGCTCAAGTAGGCCGCAAGCAGGCCGCCTTACTGCGCGGTCCAGCCGCCGTCCACCTGCCAGGCGACGCCGCGCACCTGGTCGGCGGCCGGCGAGCACATGAACACCGCCAGCCCGGCCAGCTGTTCGACCGTGGTGAATTGCAGCGAGGGCTGCTTCTCGCCCAGCAGATCGTTCTGCGCCTGGGCCAGTGAAATGCCTTCGCGGGCCGAGCGGTCGTCGATCTGTTTCTGGACCAGCGCGGTCAGCACCCAGCCGGGGCAGATCGCGTTGCAGGTGACGCCGGTGGTGGCGGTCTCGAGCGCCACCGACTTGGTGAAGCCGACGATGCCGTGCTTGGCCGCCACATAGGCCGATTTCTGCGCCGACGCCACCAGCCCGTGCGCCGAGGCGATGTTGATGATGCGGCCCCAGTTGGCCTCGCGCATCGCCGGCACCGCGAGCCGGGTGGTGTGGAAGGCGCTGCTGAGGTTGATCGCGATCACCGCGTCCCAGCGTTCCGCCGGGAAGTCCTCGACCTTCGCGACATGCTGGATGCCGGCATTGTTGACGAGCACGTCGACGCGGCCGAAGCGGCTGGCGGCGAACTTCATCATGTCCTCGATGTCGCCCGCGCGGCTCATGTCGGCGCCGTGATGTTCGACCTTCACGCCCAGCGCGGCGATCTCGGCCTTCGGGCCTTCCGAGTCGCCGAATCCGTTGAGAACGATGTTCGCGCCTTGGCCGGCCAGGGCTTTCGCGATGCCGAGCCCGATGCCACTGGTGGACCCCGTGACAAGCGCGGTTTTGCCTTTGAGCATGATGACAATCTCCGAATGAATTAGGATGCAACGAGCCCATTATCTTCATCGCGATTTAGCCTTTTCCTACATGACCGCGCCCGCCATTTCTCACGTGTCTCGTGAAGCTCGCGGGCCCTTCGTGCGGCCCTTGCTTTCCAGGCGGGGCGCCCCGTGAAGCGCGAGCAATCCAATCTGCACGTGCCGGCGCCGTCGGAATCGCTGGTGGTCGACTACCCGCTGTCGGCCGCCACCGCCGAACGCACGCCGGTGATGGCCAACATGCTGGCGCGTGCGCGCGCCTTCGCCGAGCCCCTGATCGCCGACGAGACGCTGGACACCGGCGAGAACACGCTGGCGCATGCCGATGCCGTGGCTGCGATCGTGCGTGCCATGGGCGGTTCCGAGGCCATGCAGGCGGCCAGCTACCTGGTCTATTCGTGCCAGCACCTGAACCGGCCTCAGGAGGTCATCGCCAAGGTGTTCGGCGAGAACTTCGCTGCGCTGGCGGTCGAGACCACCAAGCTCGTGCATGTGCAGAAGCAGGCCCGCTCGGCGACGGCGAACGCGCAGCCGGAGGCCGCCGGCACCCAGACCGAGAACGTGCGCAAGATGCTGCTGGCGTTCTCGCGCGACCTGCGCGTCGTCATGCTGCGGCTGGCCTCGCGCCTGCAGACCCTGCGCCATGCGGCGGCCAGCAGGCAGCCGCTGCCCGAGAACGTCGCGCGCGAATCGCTGCAGGTGTTCGCGCCGCTGGCCAACCGGCTCGGCATCTGGCAGGTCAAGTGGGAGATCGAGGACCTGTCGTTCCGCTTCCTCGAGCCCGAGACCTACAAGCTGATCGCGCGCCTGCTCGACGAGAAGCGTATCGAGCGCGAAGGCTACGTGGAGCAACTGCGCGCCCGCCTCGAGCGCGACCTGGCGGCCGAGGGCGTCAAGGCCACGGTGCAGGGACGGCCCAAGAACATCTACAGCATCGTCAAGAAGATGCGCGGCAAGTCGCTCGACTTCGCGCAGGTGTTCGACATCATGGCGTTGCGCGTGGTGGTGGCCGACGTCAAGGACTGCTATGCGGCGCTGGCCTGGGTGCACTCCCACTTCCAGCCGATCGACGAAGAGTTCGACGACTACATCGCGCGGCCCAAGCCCAACGGCTACCAGTCGCTGCACACCGTGGTGCGCGAGGTCGTCGGCGGCCATGTGGGCAAGCCGATCGAGATCCAGATCCGCACCGAGCAGATGCACGATCATGCCGAGCATGGCGTGGCCGCGCACTGGGCCTACAAGGAGGCTGGCCACAAGGGCTACGCGGGCGTCTGGGCCAGCGGCGAATACGACGCCAAGATCGCGGTGCTGCGGCAGCTGCTGGCCTGGGAGCGCGATCTCTCGGGAGGCCAGCGCGGCCAGGGCCTGTTCGACGACCGCATCTACGTGCTCACGCCCGACGCCGCGATCGTCGAGCTGCCGCAGGGCGCGACCGCGGTCGATTTCGCCTACACCGTGCACACCAGCCTCGGCCATCGCTGCCGCGGCGCGCGCGTCGACGGCGCGATGGTGCCGCTCAACACGCCGCTGCAGAACGGCCAGACGGTCGAGATCATCGCCGCCAAGGAAGGCGGGCCGTCGCGCGACTGGCTCAATGCCGACCTCGGCTACCTCGTCAGTCATCGGGCGCGCGCCAAGGTGCGCGCCTGGTTCAACGCACAAATCACGCACGAGACCGTCGCGCGCGGCCGCGAGGCGGTCGAGAAGCTGCTGCAGCGCGAGGGCAAGACCGCACTGAAGCTCGACGACCTCGCGTCGCAGCTGGGCTTCAAGTCGGCCGACAACCTGTTCGAGGTCGTCGGCAAGGACGAGTTCTCGCTGCGCAACATCGAGATGCTGCTGCGTCCGCCCGAGCCGCCGCCGGGGCCGGACGACGGCGTCGTCATCAAGAAGGCGCGCGGCAGCGAGCAGTCGGGGCGCGGCGGCGTGCTGGTGGTCGGTGTCTCGTCGCTGATGACGCAGCTCGCCAAGTGCTGCAAGCCGGCGCCGCCGGATGCGATCCGCGGCTTCGTGACCAAGGGCCATGGCGTCAGCGTGCACCGTGCCGATTGCAGCAACTTCCGCACGATGGCGGGGCAGAACAGCGAGCGTGTGATCGATGTGGAGTGGGGCGCGCAGAAGGGCGGCGATGCGGGTTCGGTCTACGCGGTCGACGTGGCGGTCGAGGCGGCCGACCGGCAGGGCCTGCTGCGCGACATCTCGGACGTGCTGGCGCGCGAGAAGATGAACGTCATCGGCGTGCAGACGCAGTCGGTGAAGGGCACGGCGTGGATGACCTTCACGGTCGAGATCGCCGACGTCACGCGGCTCAAGCAGGTGCTCGCGGTGGTCGCCGCGGTGCCCGGTGTGCGTTCTGCGCGACGCCGCTGAAAAAGTGCCTTCAGAAGCCTGCTATACTTCGGCCTCTCGAATACAACCTCAGGCGCGTAGCTCAGCTGGTTAGAGCACCACCTTGACATGGTGGGGGTCGTTGGTTCGAGTCCAATCGCGCCTACCAAATTTCCCCTCTGAGAGTGACCAGCTCTCAGGCCTACGGGGAAATTTTTTTCCTTCCTTTCGACGCCGGTCGGGCTCCATCGATGCGTTTCGCATCGGCCGCATGGGAGCGACCGAGGGCGAGCCTTTGGCTTCTAGATCACGCCTTGCGCCAGCATGGCATCCGCCACCTTCACGAAGCCCGCCACGTTGGCGCCATCGACATAGCTCACCGTGCCATCTTCCCTGCGGCCGTGGCGCAGGCAGTCCTCGTGGATGCTGCGCATGATCGAGCGCAGCCGGCCATCGACTTCCTCGCGCGGCCACGACATGCGCATGGCGTTCTGGCTCATCTCCAGGCCCGAGGTCGCCACGCCGCCGGCGTTGCTCGCCTTGCCGGGCGCGAACAGCACGCCATGGTGCTCGAACAGCGCGATCGCCTCCATCGTGGAGGGCATGTTCGCGCCCTCGGCGACGCAGGTCACGCCGTTCTTCACCAGCATGGCGGCGTCTTCGGCATCGAGCTCGTTCTGCGTCGCGCAGGGCAGCGCGACATCGACCGGCACATGCCACGGGCTGCGACCGGGCAGGAACTGCGCGCCGACCTGCGTGGCATAGTCGCCGACGCGTCCGTAGTGCCGGTTCTTCACCTCCATCAACTGGGCCAGCTTGGCCGGCGTGAAGCCGGCTTCGTCGAAGACGGTGCCGCTCGAATCGGACACCGTGACCACCTTGGCGCCCAGCGCCATCGCCTTCTCGACCGCGAACTGCGCCACGTTGCCCGAACCGGACACGCCCACCCGCAGGCCTTCCAGCCCGAGGCCCTTCTGGCGCAGCATTTCCTCGGCGAAGTAGACCGTGCCGTAGCCCGTGGCTTCGGGACGCATGAGCGATCCGCCAAAGCTCAGGCCCTTGCCGGTGAAGACGCAGTCGGCGGCGTTGCTGAGCTTCTTCATCATGCCGGCCATGAAGCCGATCTCGCGTGCGCCGACGCCGATGTCGCCGGCCGGAACGTCCCGGTCGGCCCCGATGTGGCGGAACAGCTCGGTCACGAAGGCTTGGCAGAAACGCATGATCTCGCCGGGGCTCTTGCCTTTGGGATCGAAGTCGGAGCCGCCCTTGCCACCGCCCATCGGCAAGGTGGTGAGCGCGTTCTTCAGGGTCTGCTCGAAGGCCAGGAATTTCAGGATCGAAAGATTGACCGAGGGATGGAAGCGCAGCCCGCCCTTGTAGGGGCCGATCGCCGAGCTGTGCTGCACGCGATAGCCGCGCTGCACCTGGACGTCGCCGCGGTCGTCGACCCAGGACACCCGGAAGATGATGATCCGCTCCGGCTCGACCAGCCGGTCGAGCAGGCCGTGCTCGGCGTAGCCGGGGTGCTTCTCGATGTAGGGCCACAGGCTTTTCATCACTTCGGCGATGGCCTGCAGGTATTCGGGCTGGTCTGGATTGCGCGCCTGGGCGCAGTGCAGGAATTCTTCCAGCGTCTTGTATTTCATTCTCGTGCGCCATTCGGCCTTGGTCAGGGAGCGGCGATTCTGGAGAGGAAGCGCGCAGGCGTATGTGCGATATGCCCTCAAGATCGAAGGGAATTGTCCGGAGAGGGAAATGTCCTGGCTCGGACATCGTCTGGAGAAGGGGCCTATGGCATTCGGCAACTGGCAGCGCCGACTTCAGTTGTGGTACCTTGGACTCCCATCACCTCCTACAGCATCTGATCCAGGGCACCGATGAACACCCCCGCGGCCGAGACTGACTCCACGCTCGAAGAACTCCGCATCGCGGCACTGGTGCGCCAGGCGCCGCTCGAATTCGCGCGGGTGGTGTATGGACTGAACGACCGGGCCAACGGGCGGGCGGGCACCATGGCCGCCGAAGACGTGGCGCGCACCGTCCGCCAGGGTGTGCCCGTCACGCGCGAACGCGCCGAGCAGCGGGCGCGTGCCTTCCTTCCGCTGGCCGGGCAGGAGCACTGCCCACGCTGCTGGGTGTTCCACGGCATCAAGAGCCCGCTGCACTACCGCGAGGCCACCGATGACCGCCCGGAGTCCGGCGGCTGCAAGGTCTGCGGCGCCGAATACGCCACCACGCTCGACTAGCCGAACCGGGCGCCCCCGGGCGGCCTCCGGGATTTTCCGGTCAGGGTAAACCTAGGCGCGAGGCGGCAAAGCCGCTCCCTAGAATGGCTCGCGCGCCGTGGCGCCCAACCAGAAGGAGTTCCTAGTGCAGAGCAAGAAGTCCGGCGCCAAGCCGGCCCAGCGGGTGATCAAGAAGTATCCGAACCGAAGGCTCTACGACACAGAAACCTCCAGCTACATCACGCTCGCAGAGGTCAAGCAGCTGGTCATGAACAAGGCCTCGTTCGTGGTCCGTGACGCCAAGAGCGGCGACGACCTCACGCGCAGCATCCTGTTGCAGGTCATCCTCGAGGAAGAGGCCGGCGGGGCGCCGATGTTCACCGAGCAGGTGCTGGCCAGCATCATCCGCTTCTACGGCCAGGCGATGCAGAGCTACATGGGTCCCTACCTCGAGAAGAACATCCAGGCGATGTCCGAGGTCCAGGCGCAGCTGAGCGAGAAGGCGGAAAGCCTGAGCCCGGAGATGTGGACCAAGTTCATGGCGGTCCAGTCCCCGATGCTTCAGGGCCTTATGGGGAATTACGTCGAGCAGTCCAAGAGCGTCTTCCTCCAGATGCAGGAGCAGATGCAGAAGAACACGGAGCAGGTGCTGGGTGCTTTCGGCCTGAAACGCCCTTGATCGCGCTGCGGCGCCCGATAGCTGGGACAATAGGGGGATATGAGCGAAGTTGCCTCCCCTGAACGTACAGCCGCGCCAGCGGCCCCCAAAGTCGGCTTCGTGAGCCTGGGTTGCCCCAAGGCCCTGACCGATTCCGAGCTGATCCTGACCCAACTGAGTGCCGAGGGCTATCAGACCTCCAAGACCTTCGAGGGCGCCGACCTCGTCATCGTCAACACCTGCGGCTTCATCGACGACGCGGTCAAGGAAAGCCTCGACACCATCGGCGAGGCGCTGGCCGAGAACGGCCGCGTCATCGTCACCGGCTGCCTGGGCGCCAAGACCGGGGAGCAGGGCGGCAACCTGGTACGCCAGATGCACCCCAGCGTGCTGGCCGTGACCGGCCCCCATGCCACCCAGGAGGTGATGGACGCGGTGCACGCCAACCTGCCCAAGCCGCACGACCCCTTCATCGACCTGGTGCCGCAGGCTTTCGGCATCGCCGGCCTCAAGCTCACGCCGCGCCACTATGCCTACCTGAAGATCAGCGAAGGCTGCAACCACCGCTGCACCTTCTGCATCATCCCGTCGATGCGCGGCGACCTGGTGTCGCGGCCCGTCGGCGACGTCCTGTCCGAGGCCAGGGCCCTGTTCGAAGGCGGCGTGCGCGAACTGCTGGTGATCAGCCAGGACACCTCGGCCTACGGGGTCGACGTCAAGTACCGCACCGGGTTCTGGGACGGCAAGCCGGTCAAGACCCGGATGCTCGAACTGGTTCGCACGCTGGGCGAGATCGCCGAGCCCTATGGCGCCTGGGTGCGCCTGCACTACGTCTACCCTTACCCGAGCGTCGACGAGGTCATCCCGCTGATGGCCAGCGGCCAGGTGCTGCCCTACCTCGACGTGCCGCTGCAGCACAGCCATCCGGACGTGCTCAAGCGCATGAAGCGGCCGGCCAGCGGCGAGAAGAACCTCGAACGCATCGCGCGCTGGCGCGAGGTCTGCCCCGAGCTTGTGATCCGCAGCACCTTCATCGCCGGCTTCCCCGGCGAGACCGAGGCCGAATTCGAGCACCTGCTCGACTTCATCCGCGAGGCCGGCATCGACCGTGCCGGCTGCTTCGCCTACAGCCCGGTCCAGGGTGCGGCCGCCAACGAGATCCCGGGCATGCTGCCCGAAGCCGAGCGCGAGGCGCGCCGGGCGCGCTTCATGGAGGTCGCCGAAGCGGTCTCTATCGCCAAGCTGCGCCAGCGCATCGGCGCCACCATGCAGGTGCTTGTCGATTCCGCGCCGGCCATGGGGCGCAAGGGCGGCGTCGGCCGCAGCTACGCCGATGCGCCCGAGATCGACGGCATCGTCCGGCTGCTGCCGCCCGAGAAGATCAGCAAGACGCTCAAGGTGGGCGAATTCACCCGGGCCCGGATCGTCGGCGCCGAGGGCCACGACCTGATCGCGCTGCCCATCTGACCGAATGTGCGCCGAGGGCGCTCAGGACTTCTGAGCCGCCTTGAGCTTGCGCAGCTGCGCTTCGGCGCGTTCGAGCTCGAGGCGCAGCTGCTGCACTTCCTGCTCCTGGCGCTTGATCTGCGTCGCCGGATCCTTGGCCGCCATCATCGCATCGCAGTGAGCCTGCAAGGCGACCAGGGCGTCGCTGAGCTGGCGGCGCCGAAGCATCTGTCCGCGGGCGCGCGCCTGCGCGATGTCCTGGTCGAGGCTGGCTTCCTCGGCCTTGCAGCTGGCGGCGTCGGCGGGTTCTGCCGCCTGGGCGAACGACGCGTTGGCCAGAACGAGGAGCGTGATGGCCAGGAGGCCGGTTTTCAAGCGCATGGCGGGACTGCCTGACAGAAGAGGGTTGAACGAAGAGCCTGCCGATTCTGCACCCGACCCGGGGCGGCGGCCATGGCTCAGCGGATCTCGACGCCGGCGCCGTCCGTCACGTCGATGCCGCTGCGCACGATGCCGCTGCGGCTGCGATAAGCCAGGATTCCGCGGCCGCGCGCGTCCGAGTTGACGCCGAAGACCGTCGAACGCTCGCCGTTCGCCAGTTCGAACGGGTTGCCCTCGACCGGACGCGTGCCGCCGTTGAGCGTGTCGAAGACATGCACCAGCTGGGGTTGGCCTGTGAGGTTGACGACGGTGATCTTGAGTTGGGGCATCCCGGGAATTCTGCCCGAGGCGATGCGGCGTCAAAGACTGGATAAAAAAACAGTACTTTGTTATTCTGGGCGCATGGAACGAGATGACTGGATTGCAGTCTGTGCCCACCAGCTGCAGCGCCAATGGCGCACCGTGGACCCCGATCAGCTCGACGAGGTGGCGGCCGATCTGTGGCGCGACCCGCGCCTGCGCGCCATGGCGCCAGCGGAGGCCGCCGTGGCGTGGCTCGCGCCTGTCGCGCACCCGCCGCGCCGGCCCGAGGTCGCCGAACGGCGTATGGGCGAGCGCTGAGCCCGATGGGAGAATTCCTCATGGACAAGCTCAGTGACGATCAACTGGCTGCGTTGGCCTTCGCGTGGCGGCGGCGGTCGCTGCAGGGCGAGCCGCGCGCCGGCGCGGTCGCGCACCGGATGGAAAAGGAACTCCAGCGGCGCTTCGGCGCGCCGTCCACCGTGGCGGCCGGGCTGGACGCCGTGCCGTGCTCGCGGGCGCGGCCCTGGTGGCGGCTCTGGTAGCGCCGGACCGCGGGCGTCGGGCAGTACATTGCGGACATGTGCAGCCACTACCAAGCAGAAAAGCGCCGCAAGCAGATCGAGAAGCACTTCGGCATCCGACTGCCGCCGAGTTGGGAGCCGCCGCCCGGCGGCCTGCACATTTACCCGACCCAGCTGGCGCCCTTCATCCGGCGGCCCCGCGAGCGCGATTCGGGCGACGACGCGGTGCCGGCGATGGAGATCGTCGAAGGCCATTTCGGCTTGCTCCCGGGCTTCGCGAAAGACGTGAAATACGGCGTGCGAACCTACAACGCCCGCGTCGAGACCGTCGACCAGCTCGCCAGCTTCAAGCACGCCTGGGCCCAGGCGAGGCATTGCATCGTGCCCTGCGAGGCGATCTACGAGCCCGACTGGCGCACTGGGACCCATGTCCCGACCCGTTTCACGGCCGCCAACGACGAAACCCTGGGCGTCGCCGGCCTCTGGGCGCCATGGAAGGACCCGGCCACGGGAAAGTGGGCCGACAGCTTCACGATGCTGACGATCAATGCCGACACGCACCCGATGTTCAAGGAGATGCACCGGCCCGATCCGGCGCGGCCGCTGCACGCGCAGGACAAGCGCATGGTGGTGATCCTGCCGGAAGCCCAGTACGAGGCCTGGCTGAACGCACCGGCGCAGCGCTCGATGGATTTCATGAACCAGTTCCCGGCCGAACGACTGGCGATGGTCGCCGATGCACTGTCGCCGGCGCAGGCGAAGCCAAGGCCGGCGCGAGCGGCTCCGGAGCCGCCGCCACAGTCGTCGCTCTTTTGAGTCGGCCATGGGCGCGCGACTGCCCGGGCAATCGACGTGTTAAGGTGCAGGTCGGCGTCACGGCCGGTGGAGATGCGCAAACCGCGCGTCTCTTGAGTCGTACGCAGCGGGCCTCTTGCGAGCCCGCCCGCGCTTCGGGCCTTACGGCCGGGGCCCACTTCCATCCACTTCCGATCCTTGACCGCATGGTTGAACGCCGCGCGCATCAGGCCGAGCGCCAGGTTCACCGTTGCGCGAACCCGGATGTTCAGGCTGCGCGCGATCCATTCATTGATATCGTGCGTCAGAATGTCGGAATGCCTCTTGCTCGCGGGAGGCGCCTTGCATCACTTCATGAGACGAAGCCCGTTCCACTTGCCTGAATCCGTGTCCTTGGCCACCGCCACCCCGTGCGGCGCGCGAACCATGGCGTGGAGCGAAGGGCTGCGGGTTTCGAAAGGCGTCGTCGGATGTGGTGCTGCGGGCGAAGAGGGCCGTTTTTTGGCCGTGCGCGCGCTGGAAACAAAAAACCCCGGCAAGTCGAAGACTGGCCGGGGTTCTTGTGCTATCGCTATGGTGCCCAGAAGAGGACTCGAACCTCCACGATGTTACTCGCTAGTACCTGAAACTAGTGCGTCTACCAATTCCGCCATCTGGGCCCACATGCTGCTTGGAATGAATCCTTGCAGCAGGTTTTGAATTTCAGGAACGAAGGAGATCATATCAAAAATATTGGCCATTCCGGCGCCTTGCTGGATGAAATTGAAGGAACCGTCCAAGGACATCGCGACGGGCACGGTTTCGTACAACGCGATGACGGCGATGCCGACATCTATCTGCCCCCCAACGAAATGCGCGCGGTGCTGCACAAGGACCGCGTCAAGGCGCGGATCGTGCGTCAGGACCGGCGCGGCCGTCCCGAGGGGCGCGTGGTCGAAATCATCGAACGGCCCGAGCAGCCGATCATCGGGCGCCTGTTGCATGAAGGCGGCGTCTGGCTGGTCGCGCCAGAAGACAAGCGCTACGGTCAGGACGTCCTGATTCCGAAGGGCGCGACCGGCACCGCGAAGGTCGGTCAAGTGGTCGTGGTGCAGCTCACCGAGCCGCCCGCGCTGTTCGGCCAGCCGGTCGGCAGAGTCAAGGAAGTGCTCGGCGAGATCGACGACCCGGGCATGGAGATCGAGATCGCGGTGCGCAAGTACGGCGTGCCGCATGAGTTCTCCGAGGCCTGCCTGGCCGAAGCGAAGGCGATTCCCGACAAGGTGCGCCCGGCCGACAAGCACGGCCGCATCGACCTCACCGACGTGCCGCTGGTCACCATCGACGGCGAGGACGCGCGCGACTTCGACGATGCCGTGTATTGCGAGCCGGCCAAGGTCGGCCGCGGCAAGGGCTGGCGCCTGCTGGTCGCGATCGCCGACGTCAGCGCCTATGTGCAGACCGGATCGGCGATCGACATCGATGCCTACGACCGCGCGACCAGCGTCTACTTCCCGCGCCGCGTGATTCCGATGCTGCCCGAGAAGCTGTCGAACGGCCTGTGCTCGCTCAACCCCGAAGTCGAGCGTCTTTGCATGGTGTGCGACATGCTCGTGGCGGCCGACGGCGAGATCTATGCCTACCAGTTCTACCCGGCCGTGATGTGGAGCCATGCGCGCTTCACCTACACCGAGGTGGCGGCAATCCTCGGCAACACGCGCGGGCCGGAGGCCCTGAAGCGCAAGGAGCGCGTCAAGGACCTGCTGAACCTGCACGACGTCTATCGCGCGCTGCTGAAGCAGCGCGGCAAGCGTGGCGCGGTCGACTTCGAGACCACCGAGACGCAGATCATCTGCGACGACGCCGGCCGCATCGAGAAGATCGTGCCGCGCACGCGCAACGAGGCGCACCGGCTGATCGAGGAAGCCATGCTGGCTGCCAACGTCTGCAGCGCCGACTTCATCGCCGAGGGCAAGCATCCGGGCCTCTACCGCGTGCACGAGGGCCCGACGCCCGAGAAGAAGGAAATCCTGCGCGGCTACCTGAAGGCCATGGGCGTGGGCCTGTCGATCACCGACGACCCGAAGCCGGGCGAGTTCCAGGCGATCGCCGAGGCGACCAAGGACCGGCCCGACTCGCAGCAGATCCACACGATGCTGCTGCGCTCGATGCAGCAGGCCATCTACACGCCGATCAACAGCGGCCACTTCGGCCTGGCCTACGAGGCCTACACCCACTTCACGAGCCCGATCCGCCGCTATCCCGACCTGCTGGTGCATCGCGTGATCAAGGCGATCCTCGGCAAGACCAAGTACCAGCTGCCGATGCTGCCGACGCCGGGCGAGGCGCATGCCAAGCTGGCGAAGCGGCTGGCCTCGCGCGTGAAGGCGCCCACCAGCAAGCCGCAGAAGGCGACCGTCGCACCGACCAAGGAGACGCTGGCCTGGGAGGCCGCGGGCCTGCATTGCAGCGCCAACGAACGGCGCGCCGACGAAGCCAGCCGCGACGTCGAGGCCTGGCTCAAGTGCAAGTACATGCGCGAGCACCTGGGCGAGGAGTACGGCGGCGTGGTCACGGCCGCGACCACCTTCGGCATCTTCGTCACGCTCGACGCCATGTATGTCGAAGGCCTGGTGCACATCACCGAGCTCGGCGGCGAATACTTCAAGTTCGACGAGCACCGCCAGGAACTGCGCGGCGAGCGCACCGGCATCCGCTATGCGATCGGCACCCGGGTGCGGGTGCAGGTGAGCCGGGTCGACCTCGATGGCCGCAAGATCGATTTCCGCCTGATGCGCGAAGGCGAGGAGCTGACCGCGCGCGCCATGAAGGACAAGGGCGCATCCACCGGCGGCGTGCCGGCCAAGGCCTCGACCAAGCGCTCGCGCAGCAAGGCCGAGGCACCCTCCGAGCGGGGTGAACGCGCGGAGCGCGGCGATCGGTCCGAGCGGGTGGAGCACGTCGCTGCGGCGGCGCCACAATCCGCGATGCAGGCATTCAGAACCGCCGTCAAGAAGGCGGCCAACAAGATGAAGGGGCGCAAGCCGCGCCGCTGAAACAAGGAGCACACGAATGAGTGGAGACAAGACAAGCCGCATCGCGGTCGTCACGGGCGCCGGCAGCGGCATCGGGCGGGCGGCCGCGCTGGCCCTGCTGGCCGATGGCTGGAGCGTGGTGCTGGCCGGCCGCCGGCCGGAGCCGCTGGAGCAGGTCGCCAAGGAATCGGGCGCTGCCGCCAGGGCGCTGGCGGTGCCCACCGACGTCGCCGATGCGGCTTCGGTCAAGGCGCTGTTCGACGCGGCCGTCGAACGCTTCGGGCGCGTCGACCTGCTGTTCAACAACGCCGGCGTCGGCAATCCGCCGGGGCCGTTCGAGGACTGGACGCCCGAGCAGTGGCAGGGCGTGGTCGACATCAACCTGACAGGCATGTTCTTCTGCATCCAGCAGGCCTTCCGCACCATGAAGGCGCAGACGCCGCGCGGCGGCCGCATCATCAACAACGGCTCGATCTCGGCCACCACGCCGCGGCCCAACTCGATCGCCTACACGGCGACCAAGCACGCCGTGAAGGGGCTGACCAAGACCGCTTCGCTGGACGGTCGCAAGTACGACATCGCGGTCGGCCAGGTCGACGTCGGCAACGCGATGACCGAACTGGCCGCCCGGATGACCAAGGGCGTGCCGCAAGCCAGCGGCGAGATCGCGATCGAGCCCGTGATCGATGTCGCCATCGTCGGGCAATCGGTGCTCTACATGGCCAACCTGCCGCTGGAAGCCAACGTGTTGTTCCACACCATCATGGCGACCAAGATGCCTTTCGTCGGGCGAGGCTAGCGCGAGGGCAGGCCACCGGCCGCCAGCGCCCCGGCGGTGAGCGGGATGCCGGCGGGCCAGCGGTCGGCCAGATCGCCGTGCGTCCAGACGGCTTCGCAGGCCGCGGCCTGCGCCGGCCGGCCGGCCGCCAGCCGGGCGCCGACCATGCCCGCCAGCACGTCGCCGGTGCCGGCCGTGGCGAGCCGCGCGTTGCCGCTGTGATTGATCACCGGCAGTTCGCCGGCTGCGGCGACGACCGTGCCGGAGCCTTTCAGTACCACCACCGCGCCGAAGCGCGCCGTCAGCTGCGAGGCCGCGCCGAGGCGGTCGGCCTGGACCTTCGCGGTGCTCGTGCCGAGCAGGCGCGCCGCCTCGAGCGGATGCGGGGTCATGACCGTCGCCCGGCCGGCCTGTTGCCGGGCCAGCAGCTGCGCCTGCAGGCCGGCGTCGCCGGCCACGGCGTTGAGGGCGTCCGCATCGAGCACCAGCGTGCCCGCCTCGGCGAGCACGCGCGGCAGCACGGCGGCGACCGGGCTGCCGCCGCCGCAGCCGCAGACCACCGTCATCGGACCCAGGTCCAGCGCTTCGGGGCGGCGGAACATCAGCTCGGGCCGCAGCGGGTCGATCGGCGCGATGCTGCCGTCCAGGGCGGCGACGAAGACCCGCCCGGCGCCGGCCGAGAGCGCGGCCGTGGCCGCCAGCAGGGCGGCGCCGGCCATGCCGGGCGCACCGCCGACGATCGCGACATCGCCGTAGCTGCCCTTGTGAGAGGACTGCCGCCGGACGGTGGCCTGCGTCGCCCCGGGCAGCCGCGCCACCGGCGCTTCGGCACCCGGGGGCAGCCCCAGGTCGTCGAACCAGACCTCGCCAGCGGCATCGCGCCCTTGCGCGGTGAAGAGGCCGGGCTTCAAGGTCAACAGGCTCAGGCAGAGTCGACGAGGTGACATCGACGCTGGCGCCGGGGGCGGAAATTCGAACGACAGGACGCCGGAGTCGGTGTCCAGGCCCGAGGGCGTGTCCACGCACAGCACCGGCACGGGGCCGGCGTGCATGCGCTGCAGCCATTCGAGCATCCGGCCTTCGGGCGCCCGGGCGGCGCCGATGCCCAGCAGGGCGTCGATCGCCAGCTCGCAGTGCGGCGGCGGCGTTTCGGCGAAGACGACACCGGCGTTGCGCGCGCGCTGCAGCGACGCGCGGGCATCGGCCGGCCGCCGCGCGTCGTCGCCGATGCAGCTGACGACCGGTGCGAAACCGCGCGCGCGCAGTTGCGCCGCGGCCTCGAAGCCGTCGCCGCCGTTGTTGCCGGGGCCGCAGGCGATCCAGATCGTGCGTGCCTGCGGCGCGATGGCCATGGCGAGGCGCGCCACCGCCAGGCCGGCGCGCTGCATCAGCGTGTGGGGCGGCAGGGCGGCCGCCGCCTGCTCGATCCGCCGCGTGGCCGCGATGTCGAACAGGTAGCCGGCGCTGGCGGAGGTGATGCGGTGCATGGGGCGCCTTAGTGTTGCAGCAGGCGCTCGATGCCGAGCCCTTCGAGGTCGATGCCGGGATCCTGGCCGGCGATGAGGTCGGCCAGCACCCGCGCACTGCCGCAGGACAGCGCCCAGCCGCTCGAGCCATGGCCGAGGTTGAGCCAGACGCCGGGCACGCCGCTGGCGCCGAGGATCGGCGGGCCGTCCGGCAGCATCGGGCGTGCGCCTTTCCACTGCTGGACGCCGGAGCGCAGCGTCACCGCGCCCGGGAACCAGTCCTGCAGTACCTTGTAGAGCGTCTGGAGCGAGGCCGGATTCAGCTTGGTCCCGGAACCGCCGAGCTCGGCGCTCCCGGCCACCCGCACCCGCAGTCCGAGCCGCGAGATCGCCACCTTGTAGCGCTCGTCCATCACGGCGCTGCGCGGCGCGTTGAGCGGCTCGCGGATCTGGGCACTGACCGAATGGCCGTACACCGGCGCCAGCGGGATGCGCAAGCCCAGCGGCTTCAGCAGCGCGGCCGAGTCGACCCCGGCGCAGACCACCACGGCGTCGAAGCGATGCGCCTCGGAACCCGCCGCCAGCGACAGCGAGGTCGGGGCCGAGCGGTTCATCGGTGCCAGGTCGCAATTGAAATGGAACTGGGCGCCGAGCGCCTCGGCCTCCCACTTGAGCAGCAGGGCGAACTGCCGGCAGTTGGCGACTTCGTCGTCCGGCAGGTGGATCGCGCCGGCCAGCGCCGTGTCCGTGCTGAGCGCCGGCTCGATCTTGCGGGCCTCGTCGGCATCGAGCTCGCGGAAGCTGGCGCCCGCGGCCCGCAGCACGTCGAGCCCGGCCTGCACCAGTTTCTTCTCGCGCTTGGAACGCAGCAGCACCATGTAGCCGTCGCTGCGCTCGTACTCGAGTTCGCAGGCCTCGGTGATCGCGTGCAGGCGATTGCGGCTGTAGAAGGCCAGGCGCTGCATCCGCGAGCGGTTGGCCAGGTAGGTCTCGAGCTTGCAGGCGCGCTGCCAGCGCGCCATGAAGCCGAGGTCCCGGGACGACAGGGGCCAGCGCAGCTTGATCGCGCCATGCGTGGACAGCAGCGAGCGCAGCACCTTGCCGCGCATGCCCGGGCCGGCCCAGGGGGTGACATAGCCGGGCGCCACCACGCCCGCGTTGGCGAAGCTCGATTCCTCGGCGGCGGCGCCGCGGCGCTCGAAGACGGCCACCTCGTGGCCGTCCGAGGCCAGCTCCCATGCTGTGGTGACGCCGATGATCCCGGCTCCCACGATCGCGATTTTCATTCGTTTCTTTGGCGGTGAAATTGTGGGTCGGCGCTTCCTCCAGAAGCCACGCCGACCCTGCCGACTTTATAGCGCCCGCTCGACCTGCCGGGCGACGGCGAGCACGGCGTCGTCGTGCAGGGCCGCATGCCACAGCATCAGGCCCACCGGCAACTCGTCCGCGGCCTGGCAAGGCAGCGAAATGGCGCAGCCGTCGAGCATGTTGACCACCGAGGGGTTGCGCAGCAGCAAGGCGTTCAGGCGGAAGAACGCGTCGTCGCGCGCCTCGCCGGGCGCGACCTCGGCGATCGGCGGCGCCGTGACCGGCACGGTGGGCGACAGCACGGCGTCAAAAGGCGAGAGCGCGCGCTCCATGCGGCCGATCCATTCGTGCCGGGCCCGGACCAGGTCGAGGTACTCGTAGGCCTTCATCGTCGCGCCCTGCAGGATCCGCCGCGCCACGCGCGGGTCGTAGCCGGCGCCGCTGCGCTCCAGCAGCAGGCGGTGCCAGGCGTAGGCCTCGGCGGGCGAGAAGCCGCCGGTGGCATTGATCGCCGGCAGGTCGGCCAGCGCCGGCAGGTCGATCTCCTCGATTCGGGCGCCGGCCGTGGCGAGGCGGCCCAGGCTTCGTTCGAAGGCCTTGGCGACCACGGGGTCGAGGCCGTCCTGGAACAGGGAACGTGACACGGCCAGGCGGTAGGCGGCCAGCGGCGCGGCGCCCGGCGTCACGCGGCGTGCTGCGAGGATTTCGTGCGCCGTGACCGCATCCCGCACCGAGCGCGTCATGGCGCAGACGGTGTCGAGCGTGGTCGACAGGGGCAGGGCGCCCTGCGTCGGCACCAGCCGGGCGGTGCTCTTGAAGCCGACGATGCCGTTGAGCGCCGCCGGGATCCGGATCGAGCCCCCGGTATCGGAACCGAGTCCGACGAAGGCCGCGCCGCTGGCCACCGAGATTGCGGCGCCGGACGAGGAGCCACCCGGGATCCGCGCCGTGGCGGGATCGCAGACGTTGGCTGGCGTGCCGTGGTGCGGGTTGATGCCGACGCCCGAGAAGGCGAACTCGGTCATGTTGGTGCGGCCCAGCAGGGCGCCGCCGGCGGCCCGCAGGCGCGCCACGGCGACCGCGTCGGCGCGGGCGGCCGGCGAATGGGCCAGCACCACCGACCCGGCCGGCGTGGGCTGCCCGGCAACGTCGAACAGGTCCTTGACCGAGAAAGCCAGCCCGGCGAGCGGTTGGCTCGGACGGGCCGCCACGGCTTCCCGGGCGGCTTCCTCCGACAGGAGGCGCGTGAAGGCATGAGCGCAGGCCGGAGCGGCGGCGGCGGCCAGGCTGTGCGCCATTTCGGTGCGTGCGTCCGAAGAGTTCGTCAGCAGGGCGAGGCGGGTGGCGTGCAGGTCTGGGCGCATGGAGAGAGGGCGGGCAGGGGTTGGAAGAGGGGGTGCGAGGGGCGCGGCGTGCTATACTCCTTGGGTTTCGCCCACTGGCCGCTAAGGTTTGCCAAGGCTTGCCCAAGCGAGACGTATCCGCAAACCAGCCCAATCAAGGTGTTGTGAGGCTTTCCCGAGTGGAAGGACGCGCAAAACGGGCTGGATTTTAGACCCAACCTTTGGAGTTATTCCTATGTCGACCACCATGCGCGAAATGCTGGAAGCCGGTGTCCATTTCGGTCACCAGACCCGCTTCTGGAACCCCAAGATGGCCCCGTACATCTTCGGCCATCGCAACAAGATCCACATCATCAACCTGGAAAAGTCGCTTCCGATGTTCCAGGATGCGATGAAGTACGCCAAGCAGCTCACCGCCAACCGCGGCACCATCCTGATGGTCGGCACCAAGCGCCAGGCCCGCGAAATCGTGGCTGCCGAAGCCCGTCGCGCCGGCGTGCCCTTCGTCGACACCCGCTGGCTCGGCGGCATGCTGACCAACTTCAAGACCGTCAAGACCTCGATCAAGCGCCTGAAGGACATGAAGGCCCAGCAGGAAGCCGGCCTCGACAGCCTGAGCAAGAAAGAGCAGCTGACCTTCTCGCGCGAGATCGCCAAGCTCGAAAAGGACATCGGCGGCATCCAGGACATGACCGCGCTGCCCGACGCCATCTTCGTGATCGACGTGGGCTTCCACAAGATCGCCGTCGCCGAAGCCAAGAAGCTCGGTATCCCGCTGATCGGCGTGGTCGACTCGAACCACTCGCCTGAAGGCATCGACTACGTGATTCCGGGCAACGACGACTCGTCGAAGGCCGTCACGCTGTACGCCCGCGGCATCGCCGACGCCATCATCGAAGGCCGCAACAGCGGCGTGAACGACGTGGTCAAGGCCGTGGCTGAAGGCAGCGGCGACGAATTCGTCGAAGTCGAAGAGGGCGCTTCGGCCTGATTCGAGCTCGCTCGAGCCTGAAGAAGGGGCTTGTCGCCCCTTTTTTTTAATCTGATTTTCGCGGCCGCCCCAGGGCGCCCGCCACTGACAAACCGAACGGAGAACACTCATGGCAACGATCACCGCAAGCATGGTTGGCGAACTGCGCGCAAAAACCGACGCCCCGATGATGGAGTGCAAGAAGGCCCTGACCGAGGCCGACGGCAACATGGACAAGGCCGAAGAGCTGCTGCGCATCAAGCTCGGCAACAAGGCTGGCAAGGCCTCGGGCCGCATCACGGCCGAAGGCGTGGTCACGGCCTTCGTCGACGGCGATGCCGGCGCGATGATCGAGATCAACTGCGAGACCGACTTCGTCACCAAGAACGACAGCTTCCTCGCGATGGCCAACGCCGCCGCCATGCTGGTCGCCAAGAACAACCCGGCCGACCTGGCCGCGCTGGGCGCCCTGGCCTACGAGCAGGACGGCTTCGGCCCCACGCTCGAAGACGTGCGCAAGGGCCTGATCGGCAAGATCGGCGAGAACATGAGCTTCCGCCGCTTCAAGCGCTTCGCCGGCAACGGCAAGCTCGCGTCTTACCTGCACGGCACGCGCATCGGCGTGATGGTCGAGTTCGAAGGCGACGACACCTCGGCCAAGGACGTCGCGATGCACATCGCCGCCATGAAGCCGGTCGCGATCTCGGCCTCGGACGTGCCCGCCGACCTGATCGAAAAGGAACGCGCGGTTGCCGCCGGCAAGGCCGAGGAAGACCGCAAGGTCGCCGAAGCCGCCGGCAAGCAGCCGCAGCCGGCCGACATCGTCGCCAAGCGCATCGAAGGCGGCGTGCAGAAGTACCTCAAGGAGGTCTCGCTGCACAACCAGCCTTTCGTCAAGAACGACAAGCAGACCGTCGAGCAGATGCTCAAGGCCGCCAGCACCTCGATCAAGGGCTTCACGCTCTACGTCGTCGGCGAAGGCATCGAGAAGAAGGTCGACGACTTCGCGGCCGAAGTGGCTGCGCAGGTCGCGGCCGCCAAGGCTGCGGCCTGAGTCACGCCGCAGGGCGGCAGCGCACGTGACGCGCTGCCGCATTTTCACAGTCACGTCTTACACTCGCCCCCGCCAACTCCAAAGGATCCATCCATGTCAGAAGCTCGCCCGGCCCACAAGCGAATCTTGTTGAAGCTGTCGGGCGAGGCGCTGATGGGTGACGACGCCTTCGGCATCAACCGCGCGACCATCGTGCGCATGGTGGGCGAGGTGGCCGAGGTCGTGAACATGGGCGTCGAGGTGGCGGTCGTGATCGGCGGTGGCAACATCTTCCGCGGCGTCGCCGGCGGCTCCGTGGGCATGGACCGCGCCACGGCCGACTACATGGGCATGCTGGCCACGGTCATGAACGCGCTGGCGCTGGCCGACGCCATGAACAAGCAGGGCCTGATCGCCCGCGTGATGTCGGCCATCGCGATCGAGCAGGTGGTCGAGCCCTACGTGCGTCCCAAGGCCTTGCAGTACCTCGAGGAGGGCAAGGTCGTGATCTTCGCGGCCGGCACCGGCAACCCCTTCTTCACGACCGACACCGCCGCTGCGCTGCGCGGCGCCGAGATCAGCGCCGAGCTGGTGCTGAAGGCGACCAAGGTCGACGGCGTCTACACCGCCGACCCCAAGAAGGACCCGGAAGCGACGCGCTACACCAACCTGAGCTTCGACGAAGCCATCGCACAAAACCTCGGCATCATGGACGCTACGGCTTTCGCGCTGTGCCGCGACCAGAACCTGCCGATCAAGGTGTTCTCGATCTTCAAGAACGGCGCCCTCAAGCGCGTCGTGATGGGCGAGGACGAAGGTACCCTCGTGCACGCTTGAGGAAAATGAATCCATGACCACCACCATTGCAGAAATCCGCAGCGCGACCGACGCCAAGATGAACCAGTCGCTCGCCGCCTTCCAGAACAACCTGACCAAGATCCGCACCGGCCGTGCCAACCCGGCGCTACTGGACTCGATCCATGTCGACTACTACGGCTCCGCCGTGCCGCTGTCGCAGGTGGCGAACGTGTCGCTGCTCGATTCCCGCACGATCAGCGTCCAGCCCTGGGAGAAGGGCATGGGCGCCAAGATCGAGAAGGCCATCCGCGAAAGCGACCTGGGCCTGAACCCGGCGTCGATGGGCGATCTGATCCGCGTCCCGCTGCCGCCGATGAGCGAAGAGCGCCGCAAGGAAATGACCAAGCTGGTTCGCAACGAAGGCGAGGGCGCCAAGATCGCGACCCGCAATCTGCGCCGCGACGCCAACGACGCGATCAAGAAGCTGGTCAAGGACAAGCTGGCCTCGGAAGACGACCAGAAGCGCGCCGAGACCGAGATCCAGAAGGTCACCGACCGCCACATCGCGGAAATCGACCGCCTGGTAACGGCCAAAGAAGCCGAGATCATGGCCGTCTGACATGAAGCAAGTCGCACCAGCGGTTCCCCATCACATCGCCATCGTCATGGATGGCAATGGCCGCTGGGCGACGCGCCGCTTCCTGCCCCGGGTGGCGGGGCACAAGCAGGGTGTCGAGTCCCTGCGGCGCTGCGTCAAGGCCTGCGTGGCACGCGACGTCCGGGTGCTGACCGTGTTCGCCTTCTCGTCCGAGAACTGGAACCGGCCGGTCGAGGAGGTGTCGGGCCTGATGGACCTCATGGTCGGCGCCCTGGGCCGCGAGGTGCCGAAGCTGAGCCAGGACGGGGTGCGGCTGCACTTCATCGGCGAGCGCGGCGGGCTGTCCGACAAGATGATCGCGGGCCTGGTCCAGGCCGAGACGGCGACCGCACACAACACCCGGCTGGTGCTCAACGTCTGCTTCAACTATGGCGGCCGCTGGGATATCGCCCGCGCCGCGGCCCAGTTGGCGGCCCGCGGCGAGCCTCTGACCGAGGCCAACCTCGACGCCGCCATGGCGCTCGCCCACGTGCCCGACCCCGACCTGTTCATCCGCACTGGCGGCGAGCAGCGGCTGTCGAACTTCCTGCTCTGGCAGAGCGCCTACGCCGAGCTGTACTTCAGCGACAAGCTGTGGCCCGAGTTCGACGAGGCGGCGCTGGACGACGCCATCGCCGCCTTCCAGCGCCGGGAGCGCCGCTACGGACAGACCTCCGAGCAGCTCGGCGCGGCCGGCTCGCGCGACCAGCAGGCCGCCTGAGCGCATGCTCAAACAACGCATCATCACGGCGATCGTCCTGCTGGCGATCCTGCTGCCCGCGCTCTTCTACCCCTCGTACGTGCCCTTCGCCTGCGTGATGCTGGTGCTGATCGGCGCCGCCGCCTGGGAGTGGGGCCGCCTCAACGACTACGGCCCGCGCATGTCGCTGTTCCTCGGTGCCGAGATGGTGCTGCTGTGCGGGCTGTCCTGGTGGCTGGGCCTGCTGCAGGGCTCGCTCCTCGGCGTCTGGATCGTCGCCAGCGCGGCCTGGGTGCTCGGCGGCGCCGCGCTGCTGCGCGTGGCGGTGCCGGGATGGCCGCGGGTGCCCCGGGGCTTGCGCCTGGTCGGCGGATTGCTGGCGCTCTGGGTCGCCTGGCTGGCCGCGGTGCAGGCCCGCATGGTCGGCATCAACTTCCTGCTCTCGATCCTGGTGCTGGTCTGGGTCGCCGACGTCTTCGCCTATTTCACCGGCCGCGCCTTCGGACTCAAGTTCACCCGCAGCAAGCTGGCCCCGACCATCAGTCCAGGCAAGAGCTGGGAGGGTGTCTGGGGCGGCATGGCCGGCGTGGTCGTGCTCGCGCTGGCCTGGGCCTGGAGCGACTCCGCCGCCCAGGCCGGCGTCGCCAGCCTCTACACCAGGCTGGCCGAGCGCGGCTGGTGGCTGCTGCTGATCGGGGCCGTCTTCATGGCGGCCATGAGCGTGGTCGGCGACCTGGTCGAGTCGCTGATCAAGCGCAGCGCGGGCGCCAAGGACAGCAGCGCCTTGCTGCCCGGCCACGGCGGCGTCCTCGACCGGATCGACGCGTTGTTGCCGACGCTGCCGATCGCCATGATGTTGGCCTTCCTATGAATTCAGTCAAACAACGCGTCACGGTGCTCGGTTCGACCGGCTCCGTCGGCGTCAGCACGCTCGACGTGATCGCGCGCCATCCCGGGCGCTTCGAGGTCTTCGCCTTGTCGGCGGCCACCAAGGTGGACGAACTGCTGGCCCAGTGCGTGCGCTTCTCGCCGCAGTTCGCGGTGATGGCGAGCGCGCCGCACGCCGCGCTGCTGGCCGAGAAGATCCGCCACAGCGGCTTGCCGACCCGGGTGCTGAGCGGCGCGGCCGCGATCGAGGAGATCGCCGCGCACCCGCAGACCGATGCCGTCATGGCCGCCATCGTCGGCGCCGCGGGCCTCGGGCCCTGCCTGGCGGCCGCGCGGGCCGGCAAGCGGCTGCTGCTCGCCAACAAGGAGGCGCTGGTGGTCGGCGGCGAGCTGTTCATGCGCACGGTGCACGAGGGCGGCGCCACGCTGCTGCCGATCGACAGCGAGCATTCGGCGATCTTCCAGTGCCTGCCCGAGGACCGCGCCACCTGGGCCGAACGGGTCGACCACGTGCTGCTGACCGCATCGGGCGGACCGTTCCGGCAGCGCGATCCGCGCACGCTGGCCGAGATCACGCCCGAGCAGGCCTGCGCGCATCCGAATTTCTCGATGGGTCGCAAGATCTCGGTCGACTCGGCCACCATGATGAACAAGGCGCTCGAGGTGATCGAGGCCCGCTGGCTGTTCGACCTGACGCCCGAGCAGGTCAAGGTGGTCATCCACCCGCAGCAGATCATCCACTCGATGGTGCAGTTCCAGGATTCGTCGGTGATCGCGCAACTCGGCACGCCCGACATGCGGGTCCCGATCGCCTGCGGCCTGGCCTGGCCGGAGCGCATCGAGAGCGGTGCCGGCAAGCTGGACTTCGCGTCGCTTGCGGCCCTGACCTTCGAAGCCGCCGACGAGGCGCGCTTTCCCGGGCTGCACCTGGCATGGCATGCACTTCGCGCCGCCCCGGGCACCACGGCGGTGCTGAACGCCGCCAATGAAATCGCGGTCGAGGCCTTTCTCGAGCGCCGGCTGCGCTTCGACCGGATTCATGCGGTCAACCTGGAAACTTTGGAGCGCGTGCGGCCCTCCAAGCTCTCGTCGCTCGGGGATCTGCTGGCCCTCGACGCCAGTGCCCGGGACGCAGCCCGTGCCACGGCGCTTCGTTTCGCGACCTGACCCACCAACCCGGGGAACCCGATGCTCACAGTCGTTGCCTTCATCGTCGCCCTCGGCCTGCTCATCGCCGTGCACGAGTACGGCCACTATCGGGTCGCGGTGGCCTGCGGCGTCAAGGTGCTGCGCTTCTCGGTCGGGTTCGGCAAGACGCTTTATCGCTGGCAGCCCAAGCGCCAGCATCCGGGCCAGACCACCGAGTTCGTCATCGGCGCCTTCCCCCTGGGCGGCTACGTGAAGATGCTCGACGAACGCGAGGGCCCGGTGCCGGCCGAGGAGCGCCACCGCGCCTTCAACACCCAGCCATTGCGCTCGCGGGCCGCCATCGTGGCGGCCGGACCGATCGCCAACCTGCTGCTGGCGGTCGTGCTCTACACGCTGGTCAACTGGATCGGCGTTCAGGAACCGGCCGCGACCCTGGCCCGGCCGGTCGCCGCATCGCTGGCCGAACAGGCCGGGCTGAAAGGCGGCGAACACATCGCGCGGGCGGGCTTCGACGGCGAGCTCGACGCCGTCCAGTCCTTCGAAGACCTGCGCTGGCGCATGACTCGCGGCGCCCTCGATGGCCGCGACCTGACGCTCGAGATCGCGGGCGAGGGCGGGCGCCCGGCGCGCGAACTGGTGCTGCCTCTGAGCCGCATCGAGGCCAAGGATGCGGACGCCCAGATGTTCCGCAAGATCGGCCTCCTCACGCCGATGACACGCCCCGAGATCGGCGAGGTGATGCCCGGCAGCGCCGCCGAGCGCGCGGGACTGCGCAACGGCGACCTGGTGCGCCTGGTCGGCACGACGCCGATCG
The DNA here is from genome assembly GCF_056394465.1 of Variovorax sp. 10N432. Lineage (NCBI taxonomy): Bacteria > Pseudomonadati > Pseudomonadota > Betaproteobacteria > Burkholderiales > Comamonadaceae > Variovorax > Variovorax sp. 10N432. The sequence continues at coordinate 27,934 of NZ_JBFTHX010000007.1, read as the reverse complement.
TCGATGGCCAGCAGCTGCGCGAGATCATTCGGACCTCGGTCGATGGCGGCCAGCCCCGCATGCAGACCTGGCAGGTCGAGCGCGGCGGGCAGTCGCTGCGCATCGATGTCACGCCCGAGCTGCGCGACGAACCCAGCGGCAAGATCGGCCGCATCGGTGCCTATGTCGGCGCGCCGCCCGCGATGGTGCTGGTGCGCCAGGGCGTGGTCGACGGCGTCTGGCGCGGCGTGGTCCGCACCTGGGAGGTGTCGGCGCTGACCGTGCGCATGATGGGCAAGATGGTCATCGGCGAGGCCTCGCTCAGGAATCTCAGCGGACCGCTCACGATCGCCGACTACGCCGGCAAGTCCGCCAGCCTCGGCTTGACGCAGTACATGGTGTTCCTGGCCCTGATCAGCGTGAGCCTGGGGGTGCTGAACCTCATGCCGCTGCCGGTCCTCGATGGTGGACACCTGATGTATTATCTTTGGGAGGGCCTGACCGGCAAGAGCGTCTCCGACGCCTGGATGGAAAGGTTTCAGCGCGGCGGTGTCGCGCTGCTGCTGGTCATGATGTCGATCGCACTCTTCAACGACGTCACGCGGCTCTTTGGTTAACTTTTCTGCCAGCCCTTTCCGGCCCTGGCGCAATTCACAGATGAACACAACAATCAGTCGCTTTCGCCTGCGCAGCGTTGCCGCGGTGGTGGCCAGCGCCCTGGCGGCCACGGCAGCCTGGGCGGTCGAGCCTTTCACCGTGCGCGACATTCGGGTCGAAGGCCTGCAGCGCGTCGAGCCGGGAACCATCTTCGCCTCGATGCCCTTGCGCGTGGGCGATACCTACAACGACGACCGCGGCTCGGCCGCGATCCGGGCGCTGTTCGACCTCGGGCTGTTCAAGGATGTGCGCATCGACATCAACGGCAACGTGCTGGTGGTGATCGTCGAGGAGCGGCCGACCATCGCCGACGTCGACTTCGTCGGCACCAAGGAATTCGACAAGGCGAACCTGCAGAAGGCCCTGCGCGAAGTCGGCCTGGCCGACGGCCGTCCCTACGACAAGGCGCTGGCCGACCGGGCCGAGCAGGAACTCAAGCGCCAGTACGTGAGCCGCAGCCTCTACAACGCCCAGGTCGTGACCACGGTCACGCCGATCGAGCGCAACCGCGTCAACCTGACCTTCACCGTGACCGAAGGCGAGCCCGCGCGAATCCGCGAAGTGCACATCGCCGGCAACAAGGACTTCAGCGAATCGACCCTGCTGAGCCTGTTCGACCAGGACAGCGGCGGCTGGCTCAGCTGGTACACCAAGTCGAACCAGTATTCGCGCGCCAAGCTCAATGCCGACCTCGAGACGCTGCGTTCGTACTACCTGTCGCGCGGCTACCTCGAGTTCCGCATCGACTCGACGCAGGTCGCGATCTCGCCCGACCGGCAAGACCTCTCGGTCACGGTCAACATCAGCGAAGGCGAGAAGTTCGTGGTCTCCGGCGTGAAGCTCGACGGCAACTACCTCGGCCGCGAGGAAGAGTTCAAGACCCTGGTCGCGATCAAGCCCGGCGAGCCGTACAACGCCGAGCAGGTCGCCCAGACCACGAAGGCCTTCTCCGACTACTTCGGCTCTTTCGGCTATGCCTTCGCCCGCGTGCAGGCCACGCCCGAGATCGACCGCACCACCAACCGGGTGGCCCTGACGCTCAAGGCCGAGCCCGAGCGCCGGGTCTACGTGCGCCGCGTGGCCGTGGGCGGCAACAACCGCACCCGCGACGAAGTGATCCGGCGCGAGTTCCGCCAATACGAGGCCTCCTGGTACGACGGCGACAAGATCAAGCTGTCGCGCGACCGGGTCGACCGGCTCGGCTACTTCACCGAAGTCACGGTCGACACCCAGGAAGTTCCGGGCGTGCCCGACCAGGTCGACCTGACGGTCAACGTGACCGAGAAGCCGACCGGCTCGCTGCAGCTGGGCGCCGGTTTCTCGAGTGCCGACAAGATCAGCCTGACCTTCGGCATTTCGCAGGAAAACGTGTTCGGCTCGGGCAACTATCTCGGTGTGCAGATCAACACCAGCAAGTACAACCGCACGCTATCCCTGGTGACGACCGATCCCTACTTCACCAAGGAAGGGATCTCGCGCACCATCAGTCTCTACACCGCGACCACGCAGCCTTACTACGGCAACATCGACGGCAACTACAGGCTGACCACCGAGGGCGGGAACATCCGCTTCGGCGTGCCGTTCAGCGAACGCGACACGGTGTTCTTCGGCGCCGGCGTGGAGCGCTACCGCTTCGACCCGGGCACCTCGTTCGCCGGCTACGTGCCCTTTTCGTACCAGCAGTACTTCGGCTGCATCGCGCCGAACGGCCAGCTGGGCGTGCTGTATTGCGGCAACCCGACGGTCTCGGGGGTCCCGTTGTCGATCGGCTGGGCCCGCGACAATCGCGACAGCGCGCTGGTCCCGACCACCGGTGTGCTGCAGAGCGCCAACCTCGAGGTCGGCGTCGGGTCCGACATGAAGTACTACAAGGCCGGCTACAAGTACCAGCAGTACTTCCCGCTGAACAAGCAGTACACCTTCGCGATCAACGGCGACTTCGGCTACGCCGGCGCCTTCAGCGGCCAGCAGTTCCCGATCTTCAAGAACTACTACGCCGGTGGCCTGGGTTCGGTGCGCGGCTTCGAGCAGAACTCGCTCGGCCCGCGCGACATTCCGCTGTACGGCCAGACCGTGGGCGCGGCGCTGGGCGGCATCAAGAAGGCGATCTTCAATGCCGAACTGAGCACGCCGTTCCCGGGCGCCGGCAACGACCGCACCCTGCGCCTGTACGGCTTCATGGATGCCGGCAACGTGTTCGGCGACCGCACCCCCTGGTCGACCAACGCCCAATGGGATTCGATCAACAAGATCCGGGCCTCGGTGGGTCTGGGCATCAGCTGGATTTCGCCGCTCGGGCCGCTGCGCATCGCCTATGCCTTCCCGGTCGTCTACGAGAAGGGGGATGTCGCCCAGCAGATCCCGGAGGATAGAATTCAACGCCTGCAATTCCAGATCGGAACGACTTTCTAATGACTCCACTGCTTCGTGCCGCCGGTGCGCTGCTTGTTCCTGTCTTCATGGCGGCGGGGCTGCCGGCTGCCCATGCGCAGGAAACCTTCCGCATCGGATTCGTCAATCCTGACCGGGTGCTGCGCGAGGCGCAGCCGGCGAAAGCCGCCCAGGCCAAGCTCGAGGCCGAGTTTCTCAAGCGCGAAAAGGATCTGACGGCGCAGGGTGCGGCATTGAAGGCGGCCTCCGAGCAGTTCGAGCGCGAGGCTTCGACCTTGTCCGAGAGCCAGCGCGTGACCCGCCAGCGGCAGCTGGTCGACCAGGACCGCGACTTCCAGCGTCGCCGTCGCGAATTCCAGGAAGATCTGAACGCACGCAAGAACGAAGAGCTGCAGCAGGTCTACGAGCGCGCCAACCGTGTGGTCAAGCAGGTCGCCGAGGCCGAGAAGTACGACGCCATCCTCCAGGAGGCGATCTACATCAACCCCAAGCACGACATCACCGAAAAGGTGATCAAGGCGCTCAACGCCTCGAGCAACACGCCCACCAACACGTCGGCCAATGGGTCGACCCCGGCCGGCGGCAAGTAGCGCCGCGATAACGGCGTGGCACTGCGGCTAGGCGCAATCGTCGAGGCCCTCGGAGGCGATCTCCAGGGCGATCCCGGGCTGCCGATCGAGCGGCTGTCGCCGCTGGCGACGGCCGAGGGCGATGCGATCGCCTTCCTGAGCCATCCCAAGTACCAGAAGGAACTCGCAGCCTCCCGGGCCGCCTGCGTGATCGTGGCCCCGGCGATGCGCGAAGCCGCCGCCGCGCGCGGCGCATTCATCGAGACGCCCGATCCCTATCTCTATTTCGCCCGCCTGACCCAGCTCTGGAAGAAGGCCCATGCCCGGCCCGAGGCCCAGCGCATCCACCCCAGTGCGGTGATCGACCCCGAAGCCGTCATCGACCCCAGCGCCCGGGTCGGCGCGCTGTGCGTGGTCGAGCGCGGGGCCCGCATCGGGGCCGATACGGTGCTCAAGTCCGGTGTCACCGTGAGCGAGGACTGCGTCATCGGCGCCCGCTGCCTGCTGCATCCGGGCGTGGTGATCGGCGCCGACGGCTTCGGACTCGCGCCCCATGAAGGGGCCTGGGTCAAGATCGAGCAACTGGGCGCAGTGCGCATCGGCGACGACGTCGAGATCGGCGCCAACACCTGCATCGATCGCGGCGCCCTCGGGGACACCGTGATCGAGGACGGCGTCAAGCTCGACAACCTGATCCAGATCGGCCACAACGTGCGCATCGGCAAGCACACCGCGATGGCCGGCTGCGCCGCGGTGGCGGGCAGCGCCACCATCGGCGCCCACTGCACCTTCGGCGGCCGGGCCGGCGTGCTCGGGCACCTGACGATCGCCGACCACGTGAACATCTCGTCGAACTCGCTGGTGACGCGCTCCATCCACAAGCCCGGCCACTACACCGGCGTGTTTCCCATCGACGACAATGCGACCTGGGAGAAAAACGCTGCCACGCTCAAGCAACTGCACAGTCTGCGGGAGCGCCTCAAGGCGCTGGAAAAAATGACGATGCAGGACAAGAAATCATGACGACGCTCGATATCCATCAAATCCTCAAGCTGCTGCCTCACCGATACCCGTTCCTCCTGGTGGACCGCGTGCTCGAGATGGAAAAGGGCAAGCGCATCACGGCACTCAAGAACGTGACCATGAACGAGCCCTTCTTCAACGGCCACTTCCCGCATCGCCCGGTGATGCCGGGGGTGCTGATGCTCGAGGCCATGGCACAGGCGGCGGCGCTGCTGTCCTTCCATTCGCTGGACATCGTGCCCGACGACAACACGGTCTACTACTTCGCCGCCATCGACGGCGCCCGTTTCAAGCGGCCGGTCGAGCCCGGCGACCAGCTCACGCTGGAGGTCGAGATCGAGCGCATGAAGGCCGGCATCTCCAAGTTCAAGGGGCGCGCGCTGGTCGGTGCCGAACTGGCCTGCGAAGCGACACTGATGTGCGCGATGCGCCAGATCAACTGATCCTGCCGGCATGACCCTGATTCATTCGACGGCGATCGTCGACCCGCAGGCCGAACTCGACCCGACGGTCAGTGTCGGTCCCTACGCCGTGATCGGCCCGCACGTTCGGGTCGACGCCGGCACCACGATCGGCGCGCACTGCGTGATCGAGGGCAGGACCACCATCGGCCGCGACAACCGGATCTTCCAGTTCGCATCGCTGGGCGCGGTGCCGCAAGACAAGAAATACGCCGGCGAACCCACGCGACTGGTCATCGGCGATCGCAACGTGATCCGCGAGTTCTGCACCTTCAACATCGGCGTGCCGGGGGCAGGCGGCGTCACGCGGGTGGGCAACGACAACTGGATCATGGCCTACACGCACATCGCGCATGACTGCCGTGTCGATGACCACACCACGCTCGCCAACAACACGACCCTGGCCGGCCACGTGCACCTGGCCGACTGGGTGACGGTGGGCGGGCTGACCGGCATCCACCAGTTCGTGTCGGTCGGTGCCCATGCCATGCTCGGTTTTGCCAGCGCGGTCACGCAGGACGTTCCGCCCTTCATGCTGGTGGACGGCAATCCGCTCGCCGTGCGCGGGTTCAACGTGGTCGGCTTGCGCCGCCGGGAGTTCTCGCCGGCCCGGATCGCGGCGGTCAAGCAGATGCACCGCCTGTTGTACCGGCAGGGCAAGACGCTCGACGAGGCGCGCGCCGCGATCGAGGCGCTGGCTGCCGAAACGCCCGAAGCGGCGCCCGACGTCGCGGTGATGAGCGAATTTCTCGCCGGCGCCACGCGCGGCATCGCGCGCTGAGCCGTCGCATGCCTGAAACGCAGCGGCAGTTTTCGCTGGTCGCCGGCGAGGCTTCGGGCGACCTGCTGGCGGGCCTGATGCTCGATGGCCTGCAGGCGCGCTGGCCCGCGATGAAGGCCGTCGGCATCGGCGGACCCCAGATGCTCTCGCGCGGTTTCGAAAGCTGGTGGCCGCAGGAGAAGCTCGCCGTCAGCGGCTACGTCGAAGTGCTGCGGCACTACGCCGAGATCGCCGGCATCCGGCGCCAGTTGCGGGGCCGGCTGCTGCGCGAGCGGCCCGAGATCTTCATCGGTGTCGACGCGCCCGATTTCAACCTCGATCTCGAAGCCGGCCTGCGCGAGCGCGGCATCAAGACCGCGCATTTCGTCTGTCCTTCGATCTGGGCCTGGCGGCCGGAGCGGGTCGTCAAGCTGCGCGCGGCCGCCGACCACGTGCTGTGCATCTTCCCGTTCGAGCCGGCCTTGCTCGAGCAGCACGGGATTGCCGCCACCTACGTGGGCCATCCGCTGGCCAAGGTGATCCCGATGACGCCCGATCGCGAGGCCGCGCGCAAGGCGCTCGGGCTCGACCCGGACGCCGAGGTGGTCGCCATCCTGCCCGGGAGCCGGCGCTCGGAAGTGCGCCAGCTGGCGCCCATGTTCTTCGCCGCCGCCGCCCTCATGCTGAAAGCGCGGCCCGGGCTGCGCTTCATCTGCCCGGTGTTGCCGAACCTGCGCCCGGAGATGGAGCAGATCCTGGCCGCCAGCGAACTGGCCGGCCGCGTGGCCCTGCTCGACCGCCAGTCCCATGCCGCGCTGGCGGCTTGCGACGCCACGCTGATCGCCAGCGGCACGGCGACCCTCGAGGCGGCGCTGTTCAAGCGCCCCATGGTGATCTCCTACCGCGTGAACTCGCTGACCTGGCGGCTGGTGATGCAGCGCAAGCAGCTGCAGCCGTGGGTCGGCCTGCCCAACATCCTCAGCGGCGAGTTCGTGGTGCCCGAGATTCTCCAGGACGCCGCCACGCCCGAGGCGCTGGCCGAGGCGACGCTGGACTGGCTGGCTTCACCGGACAAGGTTCACGCCTTGCAACAACGTTTTTGCGCGATGCATGCCGAATTGCTGCGCGATACGCCGACACTGTGCGCCGATGCGATCCAGAAAGTTCTTGCAGGCTGAGCAGGCGACGCTGGTCTGGGACGGTCCCGGCCTCATGGCCGGGGTCGACGAGGCCGGCCGAGGGCCGCTGGCCGGGCCGGTGGTGGCGGCGGCCGTCATCCTCGACGACCTGCGCCCGATCCGTGGCCTGGCCGATTCCAAGACGCTGACCGCCCGGCAGCGCGAGCGCCTGCACGACCAGATTCTGGCCAAGGCGCTGTGCTGCTCGGTCGCCCAGGCCAGCGTCGAGGAGATCGACACCCACAACATCCTGCAGGCGACGATGCTGGCGATGCGGCGCGCGGTCGAGGGGCTGCGGCTGAAGCCGGTCAAGGTGCTGGTCGACGGCAACCGGCTGCCGACGCTCAACGTGCTGGCCGAAGCCATCGTGAAGGGCGACGCCCGGGTCAAGGCGATCTCGGCCGCCTCGATCCTGGCCAAGGTGCACCGCGACCGGCTGTGCGAGGACCTGCACGCCGAATTTCCGCACTACGGCTTTGCCGGCCACAAGGGCTACGGCACGCCCGAGCACCTCGAGGCGCTGCTGCGCCATGGCGCCTGCGTCCACCACCGCAAGTCGTTCAGCCCGGTCGCCGCGGCGCTGGCGCGGGTCTCCGCGCCGGCCGAAGATATGGCCAATTTCGGTGAAGAACTTCGATGAGCGTCGACGAGGTCAGCCACGTCACGTCGAAGGACAACCCGCTGCTCAAGGAATTGCGCAAGCTGGCGCACGACCCCGGCGCCTACCGCAAGGCCGGCCGGATCTGGCTCGAAGGCGACCACCTGTGCCGGGCGGCCCGCGAGCGCGGCGTGCGGCCGGCGGTGGCCGTGTTTGCCGAATCGCTCTGGCCCGCGGCGCGCCACGAATGGGCCGGCGCCGCGCCGAAGACGGTGGTGCTGGCCGATGCCTTGCTGGCGGGCGTCAGCGGGCTCGAATCGCCGGCGCCGATGGGTTTCGTGCTCGACCTGCCGGCCCGGCCCGCGGTCGCGCCGAGGTCGCCCACCGTGGTGCTCGATCGGTTGCAGGATGCCGGCAACGTGGGCTCGATCCTGCGCAGCGCCGCCGCCTTCGGCTTTGCGCAGGTCATCGCGCTCAAGGGCACGGCGGCGCTGTGGGCGCCCAAGGTGCTGCGCGCCGGCATGGGGGCGCACTTCGGCCTGCGGCTGATCGAAGGGGTCGAGGCCGAGGTTCTCGATGCGCTCGAAGTGCCGATGGTCGCCACCAGCTCGCACCGCGGCGACTGGCTGCACCGGGCCGAACTGCCATTTCCCTGCGCCTGGCTGATGGGGCATGAAGGGCAGGGCGTGTCGGCTGCCCTGGAGGCGAGGGCGGCGCGCCATGTCCGCATCGCCCAGCCGGGTGGCGAAGAGTCGCTCAACGTCGCCGCTGCGGCGGCGATCTGCTTGTATGCAAGTGCTGCCGGAGCAGATTCCAGGGCCGCGGGCCGGCTATAATCAAGGGCTTTCCCGCTCACACCCCGCCCACAGCGCACGCAAGCCAACTCCTCGACGAAGGTCGCAGCCCAAAGTCTTTCTTGGGTTCGCTTTGGGCGTCATCCATCCGGAGATCCCAGTGCTTTTGTCTCTCAAGGGAAAATTCCCGCCCGCCATCCTGGCGCTTGCAGACGGCACGGTCTTTCTCGGCAACTCGATCGGCGCCACCGGCGCCACGACCGGCGAAGTGGTGTTCAACACCGCCATGACCGGTTACCAGGAAATCCTGACCGACCCGAGCTATTGCCAGCAGATCGTGACCCTCACGTATCCGCACATCGGCAACTACGGCGTCAACGAGGAAGACATCGAGTCCGACAAGATCCATGCCGCCGGCCTGATCATCAAGGACCTGCCGCTGGTCGCGTCCAACTTCCGCAAGACCGCGACGCTGAGCGACTACCTGGTGCGCGGCAAGACGGTCGCCATCGCTGACATCGACACCCGCAAGCTGACCCGCCACCTGCGCACGAACGGGGCCCAGAACGGCTGCATCCTGGGGCTGGCCGAAGGCGAGCAGGTCACGCAGGCCTTGATCGACAAGGCCGTGGCCGCCGCCAAGGCCGCGCCGAGCATGGCCGGCCTCGACCTCGCCAAAGTGGTGTCGGTCAAGGAAACCTACGAGTGGACTCAGACCGAGTGGAAGCTGGGCTCGGGCTACGGCGTGCAGATCACGCCCAAGTTCCACGTCGTGGCCTTCGACTACGGCGTCAAGAAGAACATCCTGCGCATGATCGCGCAGCGCGGCGCGCGCATCACCGTGGTGCCGGCCCAGACCCCCGCGGCCGACGTGCTCAAGCTGCGCCCCGACGGCATCTTCCTGGCCAACGGCCCGGGCGACCCGGAGCCCTGCGACTACGCGATCTCGGCGGTCAAGGAACTTATCGAGACCGGCATCCCGACCTTCGGCATCTGCCTGGGCCACCAGATCATGGCGCTGGCCTCGGGTGCCAAGACCTTCAAGATGAAGTTCGGCCACCATGGCGCCAACCATCCCGTGAAGGACCTGGACAACGGCCGCGTCAGCATCACCAGCCAGAACCACGGCTTCGCGGTCGACGAGAAGACCCTGCCGTCCAACCTGCGTCCGACCCACATCAGCCTGTTCGACAACACGCTGCAGGGCCTGGCGCGCACCGACCGCCCGGCCTTCTGCTTCCAGGGCCACCCCGAGGCCTCGCCCGGCCCGCATGACATCGGCTACCTGTTCGACCGCTTCACGGCACTCATGCAAAGTCACAAAGAAGGACAGAAGAATGCCTAAGCGCACAGACCTGAAGAGCATCCTCATCATCGGCGCCGGCCCGATCATCATCGGCCAGGCCTGCGAATTCGACTACTCCGGCGTGCAAGCCTGCAAGGCGCTGCGCGAGGAGGGCTACAAGGTCATCCTGATCAACAGCAACCCGGCGACGATCATGACCGACCCGGCCACGGCCGACGTCATCTACATCGAGCCGATCAGCTGGCAGACGGTCGAGAAGATCATCGCCAAGGAGCGTCCCGACGCGATCCTGCCGACCATGGGCGGCCAGACCGCGCTCAACTGCGCGCTCGACCTGTGGCGCAACGGCGTGCTCGACAAGTACAAGGTCGAGCTGATCGGCGCCACGCCCGAGGCCATCGACAAGGCCGAGGACCGGCTGAAGTTCAAGGACGCGATGACCAAGATCGGTCTCGGTTCGGCCCGTTCGGGCATCGCGCACTCGATGGACGAGGCCTGGGCCGTCCAGAAGAGCGTTGGCTTCCCGACCGTGATCCGCCCCAGCTTCACGCTCGGCGGCACCGGCGGCGGCATCGCCTACAACCCCGAAGAGTTCGAGATCATCTGCAAGCGCGGCCTCGAAGCCTCGCCCACCAATGAGCTGCTGATCGAAGAGTCGCTGCTCGGCTGGAAAGAGTACGAGATGGAGGTCGTGCGCGACAAGGCCGACAACTGCATCATCGTCTGCTCGATCGAGAACCTCGACCCGATGGGCGTGCACACCGGCGACTCGATCACCGTGGCGCCGGCCCAGACTCTGTCCGACAAGGAATACCAGATTCTCCGCAACGCCTCGCTGGCGGTCCTGCGAGAGATCGGCGTCGACACCGGCGGCTCGAACGTGCAGTTCTCGATCAACCCGAAGGACGGCCGGATGGTCGTCATCGAGATGAACCCCCGCGTCTCGCGTTCGTCCGCGCTGGCCTCCAAGGCGACCGGCTTCCCGATCGCCAAGGTCGCGGCCAAGCTGGCCGTCGGCTACACGCTCGACGAGCTGCGCAACGAAATCACGGGCGGCGCCACGCCGGCCAGCTTCGAGCCCAGCATCGATTACGTCGTCACCAAGATCCCGCGCTTCGCCTTCGAGAAATTCCCGCAGGCCGATTCGCGCCTGACGACCCAGATGAAGTCGGTCGGCGAGGTGATGGCGATGGGCCGCACCTTCCAGGAATCCTTCCAGAAGGCCCTGCGCGGACTCGAAGTCGGCGTCGACGGCCTGAACGAGAAGACGCAAGACCGCGAAGTGCTCGAGAAGGAACTCGGCGAGCCCGGCCCCGACCGCATCTGGTACGTCGGCGACGCCTTCGCGATGGGCCTGAGCGTCGACGAGGTGTTCGCGCTCACCAAGATCGACCCCTGGTTCCTGGTGCAGATCGAGGAGATCGTGAAGATCGAGCTCGAACTCGAAACCAAGTCGCTGGCCGACATCGACAAGGCGACCCTGCTCGCGCTCAAGAAGAAGGGCTTCTCCGACCGCCGCCTGGCGCGCCAGCTGAAGACCACCGACACCGCGGTCCGCGAGAAACGCCGCGCGCTCGGCGTGCGCCCGGTCTACAAGCGGGTCGACACCTGCGCGGCCGAGTTCGCGACCAACACCGCCTACATGTACTCGACCTACGAGGACGAGTGCGAGGCCGCGCCCACCGACAAGAAGAAGATCATGGTGCTCGGCGGCGGCCCGAACCGCATCGGCCAGGGCATCGAGTTCGACTACTGCTGCGTGCATGCGGCGCTGGCGATGCGCGAGGACGGCTACGAGACCATCATGGTCAACTGCAACCCCGAGACTGTCTCGACCGACTACGACACCAGCGACCGGCTCTACTTCGAGCCGCTGACGCTCGAGGACGTGCTGGAGATCGTCGACAAGGAAAAGCCGACCGGCGTGATCGTGCAGTACGGCGGCCAGACCCCGCTCAAGCTCGCGCTCGACCTGGAAGCCAACGGCGTGCCGATCATCGGCACCAGCCCCGACATGATCGACGCCGCCGAAGACCGCGAGCGCTTCCAGAAGCTGCTGCACGAGCTCGGCCTGCGCCAGCCGCCGAACGCCACCGCGCGCACCGAACCGGAAGCGCTCGAGAAGGCCGCGGCGCTGGGCTATCCGCTGGTGGTGCGCCCGAGCTACGTGCTCGGCGGCCGCGCGATGGAGATCGTCCACGAGCAGCGCGACCTCGAGCGCTACATGCGCGAGGCGGTCAAGGTCAGCAACGATTCGCCGGTGCTGCTCGACCGCTTCCTCAACGACGCGGTCGAATGCGACGTCGACTGCCTGCGCGATGCCGAAGGCACGACCCTGATTGGCGGCGTGATGGAGCACATCGAGCAGGCCGGCGTCCACTCGGGCGATTCCGCCTGTTCGCTGCCGCCCTACAGCCTGAAGGCCGAGACCGTGGCCGAGCTCAAGCGCCAGAGCGCCGCGATGGCCAAGGCGCTGAACGTGGTCGGGCTCATGAACGTCCAGTTCGCGATCCAGGAAAAGGACGGCCAGGACGTGATCTACGTCCTCGAGGTCAATCCGCGCGCTTCGCGCACCGTGCCCTACGTGAGCAAGGCGACCGGCATCCAGCTGGCCAAGGTCGCGGCGCGCTGCATGGCCGGCCAGTCGCTGAAGTCGCAGGGTGTCACCAAGGAAGTCACGCCGCCGTACTTCAGCGTCAAGGAGGCCGTGTTCCCGTTCGTCAAGTTCCCGGGCGTCGACACCATCCTCGGCCCCGAGATGAAGTCCACCGGCGAAGTGATGGGCGTGGGCAAGACCTTCGGCGAGGCCTTCGTGAAGTCGCAGATCGGCGCCGGCACCATCCTGCCCAAGTCGGGCAAGGTGTTCGTGTCGGTCAAGAACAACGACAAGGCACGTGCCGTCGAGGTCGCACGCGGCCTGGCCAAGCTGGGCTTCGAGCTGATCGCGACCAAGGGCACGGCGGCGGCGATCAACGCCGCGGGCATCGCCTGCGCGGTGGTCAACAAGGTGACCGAAGGCCGCCCCCACATCGTCGACATGATCAAGAACAACGAGATTGCGCTGGTCATCAACACGGTCGAAGAGCGCCGCAACGCGATCGCCGATTCGCGCCAGATCCGCACCTCGGCGCTGCTGGCCCGCGTGACCACCTTCACCACGATCTTCGGCGCCGAAGCGGCGGTCGAAGGGATGCAGCACATGGACGAGCTGGGCGTCATTTCGATCCAGGAAATGCACGCGCAGCTGGCCTGATCGAGCGCAAGGTCTTGCCGGCGGGATGGCCGCAGAATAAGGTCGAAGGAGACTTTTGCATGGAGAACCAACTCGTCGAGCTCGCGCTGAGCGACTGGAACGCGGCCACGCCGAACGAGGCGTGGATCGCGGCGCTCGAGGCCGGCAAGGTGCTGTACTTTCCGCAGCTCGGTTTCCGGTTGCAACCCGAAGAGCAGGCGCTGCTGTCGCCCGCCGTGCTGTCGCCCGACGTGCGCAACATCAGCCTGGACGCCAACGGCCGGATCAAGGGCGTGGCCGGCGACGAGGCGCGGCAACAGGCGGTGGCCGCCATGGTCGGGCGCTTCCGGACCCAGGCGCAGGCCTTGATCCACGGCCTGCTGCCGCACTACGTGCCGGCCCTGCGCCTGGCGCCGACCAGCTACCGGCCGGCGCAGGTCGAGACGCGCGTGCAGTCGTGGCGCGCCGACGATCGCCGCCTGCACGTGGATTCGTTTCCGTCGCGCCCCAACTACGGCGAGCGCATCCTGCGTGTCTTCACCAACGTCAATCCGCAGGGGGCGCCGCGGGTCTGGCGAGTCGGCGAGCCGTTCGAGGCGGTCGCCGCGCGCTTCCTGCCGCGTGCCAAGCCCTATTCGCGCTGGCAGGCAAAGCTGCTGCGCGCGCTGCGCGTGACCAAGTCGCTGCGCAGCGAGTACGACCACCTGATGCTGCAGCTGCACGACGGCATGAAGTCCGACCTGGACTACCAGGAAAAGTGCGAGCAGCAGACCGTGCCGTTTCCGGCCGGATCGGTGTGGGTCTGTTTTTCGGACCAGACCTCGCATGCCGTGATGTCGGGCCAGTACATGCTCGAGCAGACCCTGCATCTGCCCGCCGCAAGGCAATACAATCCTGATTCCAGCCCGCTCGCGATCCTGAGCCGGCTGACCGGACGCACGCTCGTCTGAACTTTTTTCTCCCATCGACCGCCGAACGGCAGCGTTCGGCGGTTTCGCTTTCTGGAGCAACGAAATGGCCACCATCCCGATCACGAAACGCGGCGCCGAGAAGCTGCGCGAAGAACTGCAACGGCTCAAGACGGTCGACCGTCCGTGGGTCATCAACTCGATCGCCGAGGCCCGGGCCCAGGGCGACCTGAGCGAAAACGCCGAATACGAGGCCGCCAAGGACCGCCAGGGCTTCATCGAGGGCCGGATCCAGGACATCGAGGGCAAGCTGTCGGCGGCCCAGGTCATCGATCCGACCGCGCTCGATGCTGGCGGCAAGGTGGTCTTCGGCTCGACGGTCGAACTCGAGGACGAGAAGACCGGCGAGGCGCTCAAGTACCAGATCGTCGGCGAGGACGAGGCCGACCTCAAGCTCGGGCTGATCAACGTCTCCAGCCCGATCGCGCGGGCGCTGATCGGCAAGGAAGAGGGCGACACCGCCGAGGTGCAGGYCCCTGGCGGCATCAAGCGCTACGAGATCGTCGCCGTCAGCTACCTCTGAGCGGCGTCGGCCGCCCGCGCATGAAAGACCGCATCGCCCTGCTGGTCGCCGCCTTCTGGTGGGGCAGCCTGTCGACGATCGGCTTCCTGGTGGTGCCGATGCTGTTCGCCCGCCTCGGCAGTCCGGCCGTGGCCGGCAACATGGCGGGCCAGCTGTTCGCGGCCCAGACCTGGGTCGCCCTGGCCTGCGGCCTGGTGCTGCTGGTGCATTTCCGGGCCCAGGCCGGCGAACGGATGGATGCCGCCGCGCGGACCATCACCGGCTGGGTGATCACCGGCTTGCTGCTGGCCTTGCTGCAGCAGTACGCGGTCGCCCCGCGGATCCTGGCGCGCGAGAACCTCAAACTCTGGCACGCGCTGGGCAGCGCCATGTACCTGGGTCAATGGCTCTGCGCAGCTGTCGTGCTCTGGCGCATGGGGCGCAGGGCGGCCTGATCAGGCCTTCCAGAAGCTGGTGATCCAGCGCGCCGGCCGGATGAACCGGAAGCGCCGGTTGCGCCGTCCGGCCAGCGCGTCGGGCGGATTGCATTCGCCGTGAAACACCATGATCCGGGCGCCTTCGGGCACGAAGGGTTCGCGCCAGTAGTTGGTCGGCCAGGTCGGGATCCCGTGGTACTTGAAGCTCGGGCACCACGCTTCGGGCCAGTAGGCGAGCTTGCCTTGGCGGTGCATGAAGTCCGACAGGTAGGCCTGCTCGTTGCGATATTCGGTCTGCACCGCATCCATGTTCTGGCGGAAGTTCGCCAGCACGTCGGGATGTGCACCCAGCTCGAAGCGGTACACTGAGGAGTTCCCGGTGATGCGCCGGCGCCGCCAGGGGCGCTCGTAGTCGTGGATGATCAGGAACTCGCCCGGCTGCTCGAAGAAGGCATCCAGGCTGCCGACCACGACGACGTCGAGGTCGACGAACAGGGCGGTGCCGCGCAGCCCGTACAGGTCGGCCTCGAAGGTGGTCAGCTTCTTCCAGGCCCGGTCGGGCTGGCCCGGTGCCAGTTCGAGGTCGAGCGGCGGGATCGGAAAGCACTGCACCTCGCTGCGGATGCCCTTGGCATCGTCGGTCAGGCAGACGAAGCTGAAGTCGCCCGTCAGGTGGCGCCGCACCATCGCATACAGGCGGTTGACGTAGTCGGGCCCGTACTTGGTGCCCCATTTCATGCACAGGACGTGCCGTTGGCGCGGGGGCTTGCCCGCAGTCTCGCTCGGCATCCTCAGTCTGCCTGGTTCCGCTTCTTGGCCGACAGCGGCCGCTTGGCCTTGGCGCGCTTGATCGTGCCGCCGGGGGTCAGGCGCTGGTTGCCGAGCACCCGCAGGGTCTTGATCTCGGGCCGCTGGCCGGCGCGCTTGCTGTATTTGATGATCTTGACGTCGCGCGGGCCGGGCATCCGGTCTTCGTCGATCGTGCGTTCCTTTTCGGGGATCGGCCGCCACAGCACCAGCAGCTTGCCGATGTGCTGGATCGGCGCGGCGTCCAACTGGTCGGACAGGGTCTGGAGCATGGCTTCGCGCGCCGCGCGGTCGTCGGAGAAGACGCGCACCTTGATCAGGCCATGGGCCTTGAGCGCGGCGTCGGCTTCCTTCAGGACGGCGGGGGTGAGCCCGTCGCCGCCGATCATGACGATCGGGTCCAGATGGTGCGCTTCGGAGCGGTGCACCTTGCGCTGCGCAGGGGTAAGTTGAATGGCGGGCATCCCCGTATTATCGAGTGTCAATGAATCCCAAACCGAAAACGAAGAAGCTGAACAAGGCCTGGCTGCACGATCACCTCAACGATCCCTACGTGAAACTGGCCAACCGGGAGGGCTACCGGGCCCGCGCCGCGTACAAGCTCAAGGAGATCGACGAGACGCTGGGCCTGATCAAGCCCGGCCAGCTGGTGGTCGATCTGGGCTCGACGCCGGGCGCCTGGAGCCAGTACGTCCGGCGCCGGATGTCCCCTGCGGGCGCGGCCTCGGGCGAGCTGGCCGGCACCATCATCGCGCTCGACATCCTGCCCATGGAGCCGATCGAGGGCGTGACCTTCCTGCAGGGCGACTTCCGGGAGGACGAGGTGCTGGCCCGGCTGGCGATCGCCATGGACGGCCGGCTGGCCGACGTGGTGGTGTCCGACATGGCGCCCAACCTGTCGGGCATCGCCTCGGCCGACACTGCCCGCATCGCCCACCTGATCGAGCTGGCCATCGAGTTCGCCCGCCAGCACATGAAGCCCGAGGGCGCGCTGGTCGCCAAGCTGTTCCACGGCAGCGGCTACGCCGAGCTGACCCGCCTGTTCAAGGACAACTTCCGGACCGTGAAACCCATGAAACCCAAGGCTTCGCGGGACAAATCCTCGGAAACCTTCATGGTCGGCATCGGACTCAAGCGGCCGGATACCAATTGATACGTGCCAAAAACCGCTTGTGCCCTATGGCTGCTCTAGGGAATTTACGGGTTTTCGCAGGTTGAAAAGCCTAAAATGGGCACCAATTGCCGCAGACAGTGCGCTTTTTCTGTTCCCTAATTTTTTGCGCGCCCCCGACTGGAGTTTCGTTTGAACAATCAGTGGTTTTCCAAAGTTGCCGTTTGGCTCGTCATCGCGATGGTGCTGTTCACTGTGTTCAAGCAGTTCGACACCCGCGGCGCAGCCGGCGCAGGCAACATCGGCTACAGCGACTTCCTCGAGGAAGTTCGCGGCAACCGCATCAAGAGCGCCACCATCCAGGAAGGCCAGGGAGGCAGCGAGATCGTCGCCATCACCAATGACGACCGGAAGATCCGCACCACCGCCACCTACCTCGACCGCGGCCTGGTCGGCGACCTGATCGCCAACAACGTCAAGTTCGACGTCAAGCCGCGCGAAGAGGGCTCGCTGCTCATGACCCTGCTGGTCAGCTGGGGCCCGATGCTGCTGCTGATCGGCGTCTGGGTCTACTTCATGCGACAGATGCAGGGCGGCGGCAAGGGCGGCGCCTTCAGCTTCGGCAAGAGCAAGGCCCGCATGCTCGACGAGAACACCAACCAGGTCACATTCGCCGACGTCGCGGGCTGCGACGAGGCCAAGGAAGAAGTCAAGGAAGTGGTCGACTTCCTGAAGGACCCGGCCCGCTTCCAGAAGCTCGGCGGCCGCATTCCGCGCGGCCTGCTGCTGGTCGGCCCTCCGGGCACCGGCAAGACCCTGCTGGCCAAGAGCATCGCCGGCGAGGCCAAGGTTCCGTTCTTCTCGATCTCGGGTTCCGACTTCGTCGAGATGTTCGTCGGCGTGGGCGCGGCCCGCGTGCGCGACATGTTCGAGAACGCCAAGAAGAACGCGCCCTGCATCATCTTCATCGACGAAATCGACGCCGTCGGCCGCCAGCGCGGTGCCGGCCTGGGTGGCGGCAACGACGAGCGCGAACAGACCCTGAACCAGATGCTGGTCGAGATGGACGGCTTCGAGACCAACCTCGGCGTGATCGTGGTGGCGGCGACCAACCGTCCCGACATCCTCGATGCCGCCTTGCTGCGTCCGGGCCGTTTCGACCGCCAGGTCTATGTCACGCTGCCGGACATCCGCGGCCGGGAGCAGATCCTCAACGTCCACATGCGCAAGGTGCCGCTGGGCCAGGACGTCAACCCGAGCATCATCGCCCGCGGTACGCCCGGCATGTCGGGCGCCGACCTGGCCAACCTGTGCAACGAGGCCGCATTGATGGCCGCTCGCCGCAATGCGCGCGTGGTCGAGATGCAGGACTTCGAGAAGGCCAAGGACAAGATCTTCATGGGCCCCGAGCGCAAGAGCATGGTGATGCCCGAGGAAGAGCGCCGCAACACGGCCTACCACGAGTCCGGCCACGCGCTGATCGGCAAGCTGCTGCCCAAGTGCGACCCGGTCCACAAGGTCACGATCATTCCGCGCGGCCGCGCGCTCGGCGTGACCATGAGCCTGCCGGCGCAAGACCGCTACAGCTACGACCGCGAGTACATGCTGAACCAGATCAGCATGCTGTTCGGCGGCCGTATCGCCGAAGAAGTGTTCATGCACCAGATGACCACCGGCGCCAGCAACGACTTCGAGCGCGCGACCCAGATCGCCCGCGACATGGTGATGCGCTACGGCATGACCGAATCGCTGGGACCGATGGTCTACGCCGAGAACGAGGGCGAGGTGTTCCTGGGCCGTTCGGTCACCAAGACCACCAACATGAGCGAGTCGACCATGCAGAAGGTCGACGCCGAAGTGCGCCGCATCATCGACGAGCAGTACGCCCTGGCGCGCCGCCTGATCGAGGAGAACAGCGACAAGATGCACGCCATGGCCAAGGCCCTGCTCGAATGGGAAACCATCGACACCGAGCAGCTCGACGACATCATGGCCGGCCGCGCGCCGCGCCCGCCCAAGGACTGGACGCCGCGCATCCCGCCGTCGAACAGCGGCGGCGGCAGCGGCGGCACCCCGGCGGTCAATCCCGACCCGGCACCGACCGCCGCCTGAGCATGACGCTTTCGCAGATCACGGGGCCTCGGGCCCCGTTTTTCTTTGGGTCCTTGCGCGCATGACGACGGTCTGGCGCACGACGCGCTTCGCCATCGACCTGGCGCGTCCCCAGGTCATGGGCATCGTCAACGTCACGCCCGACTCGTTTTCCGATGGCGGCGCGCACGCATCGAGCGAAGCCGCGCTGCGGCATTGCGTCCAGCTGATCGAGGAGGGCGCCGACATCCTGGACATCGGCGGCGAATCCACTCGCCCCGGCAGCCCGGCGGTGCCGCTGGAGGTCGAACTCGCGCGGGTGCTTCCGGTGGTGCGGGAGGCCGTGAAACTGCAGGTGCCGGTGTCCGTCGACACCTACAAGCCCGAGGTGATGCGCGCCGTGCTGGACCTGGGCGCCGACATCGTGAACGACATCTGGGCGCTGCGACAGCCTGGGGCGATGCAGGCGGTGGCGGCGCACCCGGCTTGCGGGATTTGCCTGATGCACATGCACCGCGATCCCCAGACGATGCAGGCGGCGCCGATGGACGGCGACGTGGTGCCCGAGGTGCGCGGCTTTCTCGAGCGGCAGGCACGGGCGCTGGCCGGGCTGGGGGTCGAGGCGTCGCGCATCGTGCTCGACCCGGGCATCGGCTTCGGCAAGACCGTGGCGCAGAACTTCTCGCTGCTGGCGCGCCAGCGCGAACTGCTCGCGGCGGGCTGGCCGCTGCTGGCCGGCTGGTCGCGCAAGTCCTCGATCGGCAGCGTCACCGGCATCGCGGAGGCCGGCGAGCGCACGGTCCCGAGCGTGGCCGCGGCCGTGCTGGCGGTCGATCGCGGCGCGGCGATCGTGCGCGTGCATGATGTGCGCGAGACCGTGGCCGCACTCGCCGTGTGGCGGGCGATGGCCGAGCAAGAACAAGAACAGGAAACGAACCCATGACAAGACAATACTTCGGCACCGACGGCATTCGCGGCACGGTCGGCCAGCCCCCGATCACCCCCGACTTCGTGTTGCGGCTCGCCCATGCGGTCGGCCGGGTGCTCAAGAAGACCGAGTCGCGGCCGACCGTGCTGATCGGCAAGGACACCCGCATCTCGGGCTACATGCTCGAATCCGCGCTCGAATCCGGCTTCAATTCGGCCGGTGTCGACGTCGTCCTGCTCGGCCCGCTGCCGACGCCCGGCGTGGCCTACCTGACGCGTGCCCAGCGCGCCAGCCTGGGCGTGGTGATCAGCGCCAGCCACAACGCCTTTCCCGACAACGGCATCAAGTTCTTCAGCGCCCAGGGGACCAAGCTCAGCGACGAATGGGAGCTGGCGGTCGAAGCGGCGCTCGAAGAAGCGCCGGTGTGGGCGGATTCGGCCCAGCTCGGCAAGGCGCGCCGCCTCAACGATGCACCGGGCCGCTACACCGAATTCTGCAAGAGCACCTTCGCCAACGACCTGACCTTGCGCGGCATGAAGCTGGTGGTCGATGCCGCGCACGGGGCCGCCTACCAGGTGGCGCCGCAGGTCTTCCACGAACTCGGTGCGGACGTCATCAGCATTGGCTGCGCGCCCGACGGCCTCAACATCAACAAGGGTTTCGGCGCCACCCATCCGCAGGCCCTGATCGATGCCGTTCGGGCGCAGGGCGCGCACTACGGCATCGCGCTCGACGGCGATGCCGACCGGCTGCAGCTGGTGGATGCCGACGGGCGCCTCTTCAACGGCGACGAACTGCTCTACCTGATGGTCATGGAGCGCATCGCGCGCGGCGACAAGCCGGCCGGCGTGGTCGGGACGTTGATGACCAACAAGGCGGTCGAGGTGGCGCTGAAGCGGCAGGGCATCGAATTCGTGCGGGCCAAGGTCGGCGACCGCTATGTGCTCGAAGAGCTCGAAAAGCGCCGCTGGCTGCTCGGCGGCGAGGGCTCGGGCCACTTGCTGGCGCTCGACCGCCACACCACCGGCGACGGCATCGTGAGCGCGCTCCAGGTGCTGCAGGCCTGCGTGCGCAGCGGCCGTAGCGTGGGCGAATTGCTGGCCGGCGTGAGCTTGTTCCCGCAGACCCTCGTCAATGTGCGGCTGGCGGAAGGGCAGGACTGGAAGTCGAATGCGGCGCTGGCGGCCGAGAGCGAACGTGTCGAGCGGGAGCTCGGCGACAGCGGGCGGGTGCTGATCCGTGCCAGCGGCACCGAGCCGCTGCTGCGCGTGATGGTCGAAGCGCGCGATGCGGCGCAGGCCGAGCGCTGCGCGCGCAGCATCGCCGAGACGCTGAGCCTCGCCTGACGCAGTGCCATGAGTGCCACCGCTGTGATCGAAGTTGCCATGGCCGACTATCGGGATCCTGCACATGCGCAGGCACTCGTGTCGCTGCTGGACGCCTACGCGCGCGATCCCGCGGGTGGAGGCACGCCGCTGGCCGCGGAGGTGCTCGCCGGGCTGCCGGCGGCGCTGGCGGCGAGGCCGCAGGCCTTCAGCGTGCTCGCCTGGGCCGGTGAGCAGCCGGTCGGCCTGATCAATTGCATCGAAGGCTTCTCGACCTTCGCCTGCCGGCCGCTGGTCAATGTGCACGACGTGGTCGTGCTGGCCAGCCATCGCGGCCAACGGCTGGCGCAGCGCATGCTGGCGCTGGTCGAGGCCGAGGCGGTGGCGCGCGGCGCCTGCAAGCTCACGCTCGAGGTGCTGTCGGGCAACCGCAGCGCGCTGCGCGCCTACGAGCGCGAGGGCTTCGGCAGCTACCAGCTCGATCCCGCCTACGGGAGCGCGCTCTTCCTCCAGAAGAAACTGTAAAAAAGCCGCCGGCACCCCAGGGCGCGCGGCGGCTCGATTCGGCTAGAAGCGATCAGAAGCGGGTCACGGGCATCGCATCGTCGCCCGGCTTGGCCGGCGCGTACTTGCCCAGTTCCCACTTGGCGATCGCGTTGCGGTGCACTTCGTCCGGGCCGTCGGCGAAGCGCAGGGTGCGGGCGCCTGCGTAGGCGTAGGCCAGCGGGAAGTCGTCGCACATGCCGCCGCCGCCGTGCACCTGCATGGCCCAGTCGATCACCTGGCAGGCCATGTTCGGCGCCACCACCTTGATCATCGCGATCTCGGTCTTCGCGACCTTGTTGCCGGCGACGTCCATCAGCCAGGCGGCCTTGAGCGTCAGCAGGCGCGCCATGTCGATCTTGCAGCGCGCCTCGGCGATTCGTTCCTGCGTCACGGTCTGCGAGGCGACGGTCTTGCCGAAGGCCACGCGCGAGGTGGCGCGCTTGCACATCAGCTCGAGCGCGCGCTCGGCCAGGCCGATCAGGCGCATGCARTGGTGGATGCGTCCYGGGCCSAGGCGGCCCTGGGCGATCTCGAAGCCGCGGCCYTCGCCGAGCAGRATGTTGCCGACCGGCACGCGSACGTTCTCGAACACCATCTCGACGTGGCCGTGCGGTGCGTCGTCATAGCCCATCACGTTGAGCGGGCGGATGATCTTGATGCCCTTGGCGTCGGCCGGCACGATCACCATGCTCTGCTGCGAATGCCTGGGCGCATCGGGTTCCGACTTGCCCATGGTGATGAAGACCTTGCAGCGCGGGTCGGCGGCGCCGGAGATCCACCACTTGCGGCCGTTGATGACGTACTCGTCGCCCTGGCGCTCGATGCGGGTCGAGATGTTGGTGGCGTCGCTGGACGCCACGTCGGGTTCGGTCATCGCGAAGGCCGAGCGGATCTCGCCCTCGAGCAGCGGCTTGAGCCAGCGCGCCTTGATCTCTTCGGAGCCGTAGCGGGCGATGGTTTCCATGTTGCCGGTGTCGGGTGCCGAGCAGTTGAAGGCTTCGCTGGCCCATGGCACCCGCCCCATGATCTCGGCCAGCGGCGCGTATTCCTGGTTGGTCAGGCCGGCGCCGGAGTAGCCCGAGGCAGCGGCGCTGTCGACCGGCAGGAACAGATTCCAGAGACCCTGGGCCTTGGCCTTGGCCTTGACCTTCTCGACGGTTTCGAGCGCGCTCCAGCGCTTGCCGGCCGCGGTGTTGGCGGCCAACTCGGCCGAGTACGCGGCCTCGGCGGGATAGATGTGCGCATCCATGAAAGCGCTCACGCGCTCTTGCAGCTCTTTGGTCTTGGCCGAGTATTCGAAGTCCATGTCGTCTCCAGGTGGGTAATCGTTCAGGCGGCCGCTGCCGCGCCGGTCATGCTTTCTTGGCGAACTGCCAGGCCATCTCGGCCATCGGCCGGGCGCCGCGGCCCGAGGCCACGGCTTGTTCGCTCGATGCGGTGCCGGCCTCGACCCGCTTGGCGATCCCTTGCAGGATCGCGGCGATGCGGAACATGTTGTAGGCGAGGTAGAAGTTCCAGTCCGGCGCCAGTGCCTCGGGCGTCGTGACCCCGGTGCGGTCGCAGTAGCGGCGGATGTATTCGCTTTCGGTCGGGATGCCGAGGCTTTGCAGGTCGAGGCCGCCGACCCCGCGCGACATCGCGTGCGGGATGTGCCAGGCCATGCAGTGGTAGCTGAAGTCGGCGAGCGGATGGCCCAGCGTCGACAGTTCCCAGTCGAGCACGGCGATGGCGCGCGGCTCGGTGGCATGAAACATCAGGTTGTCGAGGCGGAAGTCGCCGTGCACGATCGACGTCATCGATTCGTCGCGGGCGCTGGCCGGAATGTGGGCCGGCAGCCATTCCATCAGGCGGTCCATCTCGGGGATCGGCTGCGTCACCGAGGCCACGTACTGCTTGCTCCAGCGGCCGATCTGGCGCTCGAAATAGTTGCCGGGCTTGCCATAGTCGGCCAGTCCGCGATCGGCGAACCTGACCGTGTGCAGGGCCGCGATGACCCGGTTCATTTCGTCGTAGATGGCAGAACGGGTCGCGTTGTCCATGCCGGGCAGCGACTGGTCCCAGAGCACCCGGCCGGCCATGAACTCCATCACGTAGAAGGCGCGCCCGATGATGGACTCGTCCTCGCACAGGCAGTACATCCGCGGCACCGGCACGTCGGTACCGGCCAGCCCGCTCATGACCTTGAACTCGCGCTCGACCGCGTGGGCCGAAGGCAGCAGCTTCGCCACCGGGCCGGGCTTGGCGCGCATCACGTAGCTTTGCGCCGGCGTGACCAGCTTGTAGGTCGGGTTCGATTGCCCGCCCTTGAACATTTCGACCGTCAGCGGGCCCTTGAAGCCGTCGAGGTTCTTTTCGAGCCAGGCGGTCAGGGCGCCGATGTCGACCTGATGCTGTTGCGAGACGGCACGCGTGCCGACGAAATTGTCGAAGTCCTGGGTCATGTCTCTTCTTTGTTCACTGGTCGTCGGCTTCGGAGATCCGCATGAGTGCGGCGCGGTCGAGCACCACCAGGCCGCCCGATTCGATGCGGATCGCTTCCTCGCGCTCCATCGCCTTCAGTTCCTGGTTGACGCGCTGGCGCGAGGCGCCGAGCAGCTGGGCGAGTTCTTCCTGTGCCAGGTGCAGGCCGATGCGCATCTGGCTGCCGTCCGCCAGGTTGGGCACCCCGTAGCTGCGCACCAGGTGAATCAGCTGCTTGGCCAGCCGCGCCCGCAGGGGCAGGGTGTTGAGATCCTCGACCAGTCCGAACAGCTGCCGGATGCGCCTCGCCTGCAGCCGCATCAGCGCTTCGTAGAGTTCGACGTGGTTCGACAGGATCTTCTGGAAGTCGGCTCGCGCCACGCACAGGATGGTCGAGTCGCCGTGCGCATAGGCATCGTGGGTGCGCCGGTCGCCGTCGAAGATCGCCACGTCGCCGAACCAGATGCCCGGCTCGACATAGGTCAGCGTGACCTGTTTGCCGGACACCGCCGTCGAGCTCACGCGCACCGCGCCCTTCGCGCAGGCGATCCACTGTTCGGGCGGATCGCCGCGAGCGGCGATCAGCTCGCCGTCCTTGTAGCGTTTGACGAAAGCACATCGGAGGATGTCGTGGCGAAGAGAAGGTGAGAGGGATGAGAACCAGCGACCACTGTTGATCGCCTCGCGTTCTTCGATGGTAAGAATGGGGTCGTCCATGGACTGTCCTGTCGGTGACTGAAAGGCAAGGGGTTGTCGCGCGAGCGACCGGCGCTCATTGGTAGCGCGGCGTTTCCTTGGCGAGGAAGGCGGCGATGCCGATGCCGGCGTTGGCATGGTGCAGGTTGCGCACGAAGTGATCGCGTTCCTGGGCCAGCTGCGACACCAAGGTCGCGCCGCGCGCGTCGCTGAGCAGTTCCTTGATGCTGGCGAGCACGTTCGGCGCCCGCGCATTGAGCTTGGCGGCCAGCGCCAACGCGGCAGCGAGCGCCTGGCCGTTCTCGGTCAGCTGGTTGACCAGCCCGAGTTCATGCAGGCGCGCCGGTTCCAGCCGCTCGCCCTGCATCAGCCATTCGCTCGCCAGCTGGCGCGGCAGCGCCCGGGCCAGGTGCCAGCTCAGGCCGCCGTCCGGTGACAGGCCGACGTTGCTGTACGACGCGGCGAACACCGCATCGCGCGCCGACACCACGAAGTCGCAGGCCATTGCCAACGAAAAGCCGGCGCCGGCCGCCGCGCCCTCGACCGCCGCGATGACCGGCTTCGGGAAGGTGCGGATCGTGTCGATCCAGGCATGCAGGGCCTCGATGCTCTCGGCCTGCACCGAGGGCTCGCGCTCGCGGTTGGCCGACAGACGCTGCAGCGAGCCGCCGGCGCAGAACCACTTGCCTTCGCCGACGATCACGACGCTCTTGATCTCCTGGCTGCTTTCGGCGCCGTTCAGCGCCTCGACGCCGGCGGCGTACATCTCGGGGCCCAGTGCGTTGCGCATCGAGGGGTTGGAGAGGGTCAGCACCATGGTGCCCCCTTCGCTGGTGCTCTTCAGTTCTGCGGTCATGGCGGTGTGTTTACTCTTCGGGATGGGTGAGGCTCAGGCCGAGGGCGCCGCGGCGGCGCAGCCAGGGGCTCGGGCGGTAGCGCGGATCGCCGTAGACGGTCTGCAGGTTGAACAGGACTTCGAGCATGTTGGTCGGGCCGTACAGGTCGCCCATCGCCAGCGGGCCCTGCGGATAGCCGAGGCCGAGGCGCACCGCCAGGTCGAGATCGGCCGGCGAGCAGACGCCCTGCTGGCACATGTCGGAGGCGATGTTGACGATGGTCGCCACCACGCGCTGGGTGACGAAGCCGCCGCTGTCGCGGATCACGCTGACGGCCTTGCCGTCGCTCGCGAACAGCGCATGGGCGGCGTCGCGCATGTCGCGCCGGGTCGCCGGGTTCGTCGCCAGCACGCGGCGCTTGGTGGCGGCATCGTCCACCATGAGGTCGATGCCGATGGTGCGGGTGGCGTCGAGCCGTTCGACCGCGGCCACCGTGGTGACGTCGAAGCCGAGCGGCGCGACCAGGATCAGCGCCGCGGCGGAGGGTGCGGCGCCGCTCTCGAGCTGCGCGCCCAACGCATGCACCAGGCGCAGCAGTTCGGGACGGCGGGCCGCGCGCGGCGACACCCAGACCGGCGGCAGGGCGTCGACCTTCGGCGACGGCGGCTCTGGCACCGGCTCCTGGTTGCCTTCCGGATAGCGGTAGAAGCCGGCGCCCGTCTTGCGTCCCAGGGCGCCTGCAGCCACCCGCTGCGCGGCGATCGGGCTCGGCCGGTAGCGCGGCTCCTCGTAGTACTGGCGGTAGATCGATTCCATCACCGGGTGCGAGACGTCGAGCCCGGTCAGGTCGAGCAGTTCGAAGGGGCCGAGCCTGAAGCCGGCCTGGTCCTTGAGGATGCGGTCGATGGTCGCGAAGTCGGCCACGCCCTCGCTGGCGATGCGCAGCGCCTCGGTGCCGTAGCCGCGACCGGCATGGTTGACGATGAAGCCGGGCGTGTCATTGGCCTGGACCGCGCTGTGGCCCATCTGCGCCGCATAGCCGGCCAACCGGGTGCAGACCTCGGGCTCGGTCTTGAAGCCGGCCACGACTTCGACCACCTTCATCAGCGGGACCGGGTTGAAGAAGTGGAAGCCGGCCATCCGTCCCGGCTGCTTCAGCACGGTGGCGATCGCGGTCACCGACAGCGACGAGGTATTGGTGGCGAGCGTCGCCGATGCGGAGACCGCCGCCTCGAGTTCGCGGAACAGCTGGCGCTTGACTTCCAGGTCCTCGACGATGGCTTCGATCACCAGGTCGCAGCCCGCCAGCGCCTGGACCGAATCGACCGCCTGCACGCGGGCGCCCAGGGCGTCGCGCTCGGCCGCGTCGAGCTTGCCTTTTTCGTGTAGCTTCTGCCACTGGGCGAGGAGGGCCTCCCGGCCGCGCGCCGCCGCGCCGTCGAAACTGTCGAGCAGAAGCACCTGGCTTCCGGCTTGCGCCGCGATCTGGGCGATGCCTCGGCCCATGGCGCCGGCGCCGATGACGCCGACGTTGGAAAAGTTCACGGTCATTTGATAATTGTCTCTCTCTGGTTCATCGGTCCTGACCCTCGTGTCAGAATGTGTCAACTTTCGATTGCTATTTGCTGCCCATTTTGCAATTCCCACGCCTCGCGGCGAGCCTGCTCATTGTCGGCTTTGCCCTTGATTCTTACGCCTTGACGATCGGTCGGCCCCAAGGGGCTGTCTGGATCGGCAAGCCGATGGACGTGGCGATCCCGCTGTCACTCGATGGCGCCGAGGCGGGCGGGTCGCTCTGCCTCGAGGCCGAAGTGCTGCAGGGCGACAGCCCGATGCCCGACCGGCGAGTGACAGTATCGTTCGAGCAAGGCGCCGGGGGCACCCGCATGCGCGTGCGCTCCACCGTGCCGATCGAGGAGCCGGTGGTGACGCTGAACGTGCGTGCCGGCTGCGATCTGAAGTCCACGCGCAACTACGTGCTGCTGGCCGATGTGCCGGTCGATGCCGCCTTGCCTGCGGTGGCGGCGGCGCCGATGCGCCAGTTCCCCGAGTCCGCGCCGCTGCCGCGGCCCGTGGCGCGGGCTGTGCCCCGCAGCACCGCCGGCGATGGCGGCGTGTCCGGGCCGGAGGGCATCAGCCCGCCGCCCGCCCCGCGTCGCAGCAGCCCGCCGCCGCCACGGGCTCCGGTCGCGGCCGAGGATGTGCCGCCGCGGCCGCGGCGCACGCCCGCCGCCGAAGCCGCGGCCGCGGCAAGGCGCACGGCAGCCGCGGTGCCTGCG